>NZ_CAWNMS010000061.1:0-25527 GCF_963875605.1 Vibrio sp. V04_P4A5T148 | reverse complement strand
AAACGGTGGAGTAAGTTTTTGTGTCCACCGGTTTTAATCTGGTGTTTTTTTGTTTGTGGTGATTGAACAAAGGTGAAAATATCTTAGATTCCGCTTAAAGCAGATAAGTATTTTTGCTTTATCTACAGAGAAAGAGAAAATCTTTTATGACGTAAAAAAGCCCGATAAGAAGCAGTGTACTTATCGGGCGGAGGTACCAATCAGTGTACCGAAGAGGTGTCAACCGCGTGTTTGGGTTTGGGAGCCAGCCAAATAAAGCAAGCCGCAAGGATAAAAATGGTCGCAATCGTCATAAAGAGCTGGTTAGTTGCCACCATTACACTTTGCTTTTGTACGATCCAATCAATCGCATTACGTACTTGATCTAAGCTCATTCCACTGGATTGCATGGCTTGGGTTGCCACACCATGTTGATCGGTGAGCCCCGACAATTCCGAGTGGACATAGCGGGTATCTCGCTCCCAAGCGGTATTGATCATCGAAGTGGCAAATGCACCGGATAATGTTCGAATGAAGTTCATTAAACCTGCCGCCGATTCTATCTCATTCTCTTTGACACTCCCTAAGGCAATGGCGGTGAGCGGTACAAAGAACAAGGGCATACCAATCCCTTGGAAGAAAATGGGCCAACTGACTTGGCTAAACGTCATATCCAAGTTGGCGTAACTTCGAATGAAGGTCCATAAACCCAACCACAACACGCCACAAAAGACAAACGGACGAGGGTCGTATTTACTCGACAAGTTGGCGATCAATGGCGCAAGAAAGACCGCTAATATTCCCATCACGGCTGTTGCATAGCCCGACATTGTGGCGGTGTAACCCATGTAAATTTGTAACCACAAAGGTGTGATAACCGAGATGGAAAAGAACGCGCCAAAGGCTAATGAGAGTGTGACCATACTGGTGCTATAGCCTCGATGGCGGAACACCTTCAGCGCGACAATTGGATTACGTTCTGTCAACTCCCAAATGAGGAAAGAGACAAAACCAATCGCAGCCACAACCGCTAAACTCACGATGCGTGTTGATTCAAACCAATCATGATCCTTACCTTCATCGAGCATGATTTGCAGCGCACCAACCCAAATAACCAAGAGGATTATGCCAATAACATCAACGGGTGTTTTACTGGTTTTAGTTTCAAATTTACGCAAAATGCGCCAGCAAACGATCCCAGCAATAATGGCAAACGGCACTTTGCAAAAAAAGATGTAAGGCCAACTGAGTTGGTCACATAGCACTCCTCCCAATATTGGGCCCATGATCGGAGCCACTAAGGTGGTCATACTCCAAATACCAATGGCTACATGACCTTTGTTTTTCGGGAAGATACGCATCATCAGTGTTTGCGACAGAGGCATCAACGGCCCGCCAGCCAAACCGAGAAAGACCCGAAACATCACTAAGGTTGACATGTTGGTGGCAAATCCGCACAGCAGTGAAAAAACGCCGAATAGGATAAAGCAGGTAACAAACACTCTGATTGCGCCAAAACGAGAGGCTAACCAACCCGTTAAAGGCACCGAAATCGCTTCTGCTACCGCATAAGAGGTAATGACATACGTTCCTTGGCTGGTGGAAGTGCCAAGGCTACCCGCAATACTTGAAACCGAAACGTTCGCAATAGTGGTGTCTAAGATGGCTAAAAAATTAGCCATCGCAAGGCACAAGGTTCCAAAAAAGAGGGCACTACCAGTCAGTGGCTTGATGCCTTCGGATGCTTGAGTCATCTTGACACCTTAACCTTGATCGCCGCGAATATCGTAGCGAGCACGAGTGAGGTAACTCACGTCTTCTTGTGACAAAGTATCGATAGTCACTGTCATTGAGAGGCCAACTTGCAGTGGGTGGTCATGCAGATCGCGAGGATCTAACTCGATACGAACGGGGAGGCGTTGCACGACTTTTATCCAGTTGCCAGTGGCATTTTGAGCTGGGATCATCGAAAATGCAGAGCCCGTACCACCAGAAATTCCCGTAACTAAACCGTGATAGCGCACATCATCACCATGCAGATCTGATGTCACAGTGACGGTTTGGCCAATCTGCAAATCACGCAGTTCACCTTCTTTGAAATTGGCATCAACATGGATCTGGTCGATAGGAACAATGGTGAGCAGTGGAGCGCCAACGGGCACTTTTCTACCCACTTGAACTTGACGCTTTGCCACAACACCAGCAATGGGCGCATGGATGACGGTACGGGCTAAATCGACTTGTGCTTGCTGATAACGCGCGTTAGCGAGTAGAACTTCGGGGTTGGTTTCCACCGATGTGCCTTGGATCAACGCCGCGTTGGCTTTTTGGTTACCAATGGTCGAAAGCCGAGTCGCTACCGATTGATTCGCCGCGGCCTTCGCTGCATTTAAATTGGCTTGGGCTTGAGTAAAAGACGTTTGGGCGTTCGAGAGTTCTTCACCAGACACTGAGCCTGATTTTACTAGGTCTTGACGGCGAGATAAGTCCAATTTAGCACGTTCAAAATTAGCTTGTGCTACGGCTAATTGGGCTTTAGTCCGGTTTTCATCGGCCATGCGCGCTCGCACTAGGGCATTCAAACCTTCATCATTGGCAATGTAACTTTCGACTCGGCGTTTTGCCAAAGCCAGATCTGCCTCTGCTTGTATCAGCGCTAAACGTGCGTCGGTGTCGTCAAGCGTTACTAGCACATCCCCTGCATTTACCCATTGGGTGTCCACTACGTCAACTCGGGTCACAATCCCGCTGACGGCTGGTGTCACTTCTGCAATTTCTACTGAGGCATAAGCATTGTCGGTAGTGACATAGCGTGAGGCAATGAAATACCAATAAGCAGTGCAACCAAGGGCTGCGATAAGGATAACAATGGCTAAGGCGGCAAAACCTGTAATTCGATTACGGCGCGCTTGATGCGCGTGATCAGATGGTGCGTGTGTCGTGTTCATGAATAGACCTATGGAAATTAAAGTGGGGTAGAGTGGTAACCACCACCCAAAGCATGGATAAGTGCGACATCTAAACTAAAAGAGCGTGATTCCAAATTGACCAAGGCTTGTTGGCTGTTGATCAATGCATTTTCGGCTGTCAGGACATCAAGGTAAGTTGATAAGCCGCCACTGTAGCGATGGCGAGAGGTTTGGTAAGCCACGCTGGCGGCATCAACCGCTTCTTGCATTTTAGCGATACGTGCACTGAGTTTTTGGTTGCTGGTGATGGCGTTGGCGACTTCTTGCAGTGCTTGGATCAGTGTGGCGTTGTACAAGGCGACGGCTTCTTCATAGTGTGATTCTGCAACGGTCAATTGGCCTTCAAGGCGTCCACCCGAAAACAGAGGAAGATAAATCGCGGCACCAACATTGCCGGCATCATTGCCACTGTTGAATAAGCTGTTTAACCCAAATGATTGGTAGCCGATAAACGCAGACAATTTGATGTCGGGATAAAATTGTGCTTTGGCATAGTCGATGCGATTCGCCGCCGCCTGAGCATGCCAACGTGCGATGGAAATATCAGCGCGGTGGCCGAGTAATCCTAGCGCTAAGTCATCGGGAATACCGATCGCGGTTGAGAATACCAAAGCAGGTCTTGATAGTGACCATCCACGGTCCGGCCCATTGCCAAGTAACGCCGCAATCGCGTTTTTTTGTAGCGCAATTGCTTCTTGAATACTCAGTAGATCGGCTTCGACTAAAGCGGCGGTTGAACGTGCTTGGCTGACGGCCACTTGTGTTTCAAGACCATTATCATAACGTTTTGTCAGTAGATCTAACGTGTGATGTTTGATGTCTAGTGCTGCAGCTGCGGTGTCTTGATTGGCGTATAAACGCGCAAGCTCAATGTAGTGATTAACCACGGAAGTGGAGAGAATCAGCGCTGCGGCTCTTTGCTGTGCTTGAGCGGCCGCATAATCGAACTGAGCGGATTCAATGAGCGCCTTATTTTTGCCCCAAAAATCAAAATCGTAAGAAAAATCTAAGCCGACAGAACCATAATCATTCCAATTTTCGGGGGGCATATACGCTTGGTAGGCGTAGCTGACTTTGCTTTCAGACGCAGAAGCGGCCATACCCACATTGGGTTTATTCAACGCGCCCGCTTGCTGCGCCATACCTTGCGCATATTTCAAGCGTGCTTGCGCTACTTGCATATCAGGTGAACTGCGCAAGGCTTCATTTACTAATGCATTGAGTTGTACGTCGTCATAGCGTTGCCACCAGTGATCGCTTGGCCAATCAATCGCTTTTAGCTCATTTAGCGCCTGTGCATATTGAAAGTGTGTTGCTAAATCTTGAGAAGGATCAGCAAGATAAGAGGGAGCAGAACAGGCTGAGAGTAAAACGACATTAAGTATCGAGAACACTCGCAGATGAATAGGCCGCCCTCCAAGGGTGAAGTGTGCACGGCGATGAATTTTCAATGTATTTTCCTTATAACTAAACTGTACAGTACAGTTATATACTTGACAAGGTTTCGCTGTCAAGGGAAAATCAAAAGCTACAAATTAGGAAGTAGTGGTAGTTATGCGAGTTAAAAGCGAAGAACGTCGACAGGCTATTATCGATGTGGCAAGAGAAGAATTTATAAAGCAAGGATTTACCCGAACCTCTATGTCTGGTATAGCGAAGACCGTCGGTGGTTCAAAAGCGACGCTGTATAACTATTTCAGCTCTAAAGAGGAAATTTTCCTTGCCGTAATGGAATCCACCGCTGCCGAGTTGCGAGCGACCGCGTTCCAAACCCTATCGACAAATAAACCACTCAAAGAGACATTGGGCACATTTGGTTACCACTATCTCAAGTCAATTTTGTCGGCTGATCTCACCGCAATTCGCAAAATGGCCCTTTCAGAAGCAGAACATTCAGATGTTGGCCGTTATTTTTATCACAATGGCCCACGTAAAGGATGGCTAGAAGTGAGTCACTTTCTGCGCTCTTACATCGAACAAGGGAAATTGCGTGAATGTGATGAGTGGATAGCGGCAAGACAGCTGAAAGTGTTGCTTGAAGCTGAGTTGTTAGAGCCGTATGAACTTGGCGTTATTGCAGCACCAAGCAAAAATGAAATTGAAGCTGTTGTTACAAGGGCTGTTGACACTTTCGCGTTGATTTACGCTAATTGCTGATTAGGATCATCGAGTTCCTCCACCTTTTAGATAGGGAGGTGGCATTGTGTGCATTGATAGCGTGGAGAATATGATTATTGGGGCTGATAAATTATTTTTGGGAATTTTTGATTCAGACAAAATCAAGAAAATCGTTTTCTAAACTCTCGCGGTGTTAATCCCACAATATTAATGAAGGCCTTTCGACACGCGCTGATATCCTCGTAACCAACCTGATTTCCTATCCACTCAAATGAATGTTGTGTGCTTTCCAAGTAGTTACACGCACTCTGTATTCTAAGACGCTGCAAATACTGATTAGGGTTATAACCTGTAGCCTTTAAAAATCTTCGTTGCATCGTACGTTCGGTAAGGTTTGCTTGCTTTGCTAACTGCTTTATAGACAACGATTCAGCATAACTCTGATGCATTATTTGTTGGACCGAAACAATCGCCATATCACCATGATAGAACGAAGGATTGAATTGTTGGTAGTAACTCTGCGCTCTCTGTGCAGTGTCGATAACCAGCGTTTTACCAAGTTGACGCACAACTCTTGGAGATGCATATTTGGCGATCAACTCAAACCCTAGATCTAGCCACGACATCATCCCGCCAGCCGTTACTATATCACCTTGATTAATCAATATCTTATTGCTATTAAGCGTAATACTAGGAAACATTTTGGCAAATGTTTCTGCTAACGCCCAATGGGTAGTTACCTCTCTTGTATCAATTAAATCTGTTGCAGCGAGAATGAATACTCCTGCACAAGCAGATGATAGAACAGCACCTTTTGAATAATGCTCTTTAAGCCAATTGGCAAATGCCCCCTCAGGGGCTAAGTAGTAATCACCTCTTGAAGCTGGCGGCAACACAATAACATTTAAGCTCTCTGTTATCAGATCAGTATGCGGAATCAATACTGGTTCAAATAAAACCTCAATGTCTTGTTGATTGCAAATTTTGTTTGCAAGCAAAAACATCTCTTCAAGACCGTAAACAGCTGACTTCAATACTGAAGGATACTCGCAAATTCCAATGGTTATTTTTATCATGCCTATCTCTGAGTTTGTCGTTTTTAACCTCTTTTATGTCATTTTAACCTCTAAAAATAATGCAGCAAGTTACTCATAATTTTTCTGAGCCAAAACTTAAAAAACAGGATTTGAAAATGGGTAAAAAAGCATTGCTTGTAATTGATATACAAAACGACTATTTCCCTGACGGAAAATTTCCTTTGTGGAATACAGATAAGACCCTGAGCAACATTAAACAGCTCATTGCTAAAGCCAACGCACAGCATGTTCCTGTATTCCTTATTCAACATATATCTTCTGCACCTCAAGGAATGGCACCTTTCTTTGAAGAAGGAAGTGACGGTATGAGAATTCACTCTGAAATAATGTCAATATGCCCTGATGCTGAAATTATCTATAAACAGCACGCTGATGGTTTTCATCAAACTAATCTAGAAAAATCACTAGAAAAGCTCGATGTTGATGAGTTGCTGATCTGTGGAATGATGACTCAGAATTGCGTTACGCATACGGCAATATCAAAGAAAGCGGAAAAATATAAAGTCTCCATTATTGGAGATTGTTGTACGGCTACAGATAGAATGATTCATAACATAGCGTTAAATGCGGTATCAATTCGAGTACCTTTATTGGCTTTTTCTGAAGTGTTATAGAAATAGTCATAAGAAAATGTATCGAGAATTCACTGGTATAATCTACCCGTAAGCTTCCTCCCTAAAAACTTTGAAACACAAGCCAATTCAGTCAACGGTTATCTTGGCTGCATTAGCCATATATGTATGGGTAAGCGGCACGGATAAAGAATATTGACGAAGGGAAACGTTGAGCGCAGACTCCGCTCGTTTGTGAGTCCAGTTCGTGTTTGATTATTTTGGAGTTTGTCTTAATGTTCACCCTTCCTCCCGTCGTGATGACTATTGGGCTTTTGTTGATCAGCAACGTATTTATGACCTTTGCTTGGTACGCTCACTTAAAAGATCTCAGCCACAAACCGTGGATTATTGCAGCGTTGGTCAGTTGGGGAATTGCCCTGTTTGAATATCTCTTCCAAGTACCCGCTAACCGGATTGGCTATACGGTATTAAACCTTGGCCAATTGAAAATATTGCAAGAAGTGATCACCTTATCGGTATTTGTGCCTTTTGCATTGATCTACATGAAAGAGCCTTTCAGGCTTGATTTTGTGTGGGCAGGGCTCTGTTTGCTCGGCGCGGTGTTTTTTATTTTCAGACCGCAAATCCTTGAAGTGCTTGCGAAAGGTATTGGCTGATTGCTGGCAAGTATTTGGCAGGCGACCAATATTTAAGAGGCAAATGCCGGATAAATAAACTCGTAAAAAAAGCCGTTGTGTGGGCAACGGCTTTTTATGGGATTATTCGCTGAATTTCTTAAAAATAATCGAGGTGTTGATGCCACCAAAAGCAAAGTTATTGCTCATTAGGTATTGCACATCCAGCTCACGCCCTGTGCCTGTAATGTAATCAAGATCGCCACATTGCGGGTCGATGTTATCTAGATTAAGGGTTGGATTAAACCAACCGCTGCGCATCATTTCTAAACCTAACCAAGCTTCAACCGCGCCACATGCGCCCAATGTGTGACCAAAATAACTTTTCAACGAGCTGATCGGCACTTTACCCAACGCGTTTGCGGTGGCGTGACTTTCGGCTATATCACCCCGGTCGGTCGCCGTGCCGTGAGCCGAAACATAGTCAATTTTATCTGCACTTAACTTGGCATCACGCAGCGCCATCTCCATGCAGATTTGCATGGTGTCCATTTGTGGTTGAGTGACATGGGCGGCATCGCAGTTGCTGGCAAAACCGATGATTTCTGCGTGAATGACGGCACCGCGTGCTATGGCGTGTTCATACTCTTCAAGCACTAAAGTTCCTGCGCCTTCACCAATTACTAAACCATCACGCTGAGTATCATACGGGCGTGGGGTGGTTTTGGGCTGGTCGTTTTTGAGGCTAGTGGCAAATAAGGTATCAAATACGGCCGATTCGGTAGGGCAGAGCTCTTCACCACCGCCCGCCACCATTACGGTTTGGTAGCCGTGTTTGATCGCTTCGTACGCGTAACCGATGGCTTGGCTACCAGACGTGCAGGCGCTACTGGTTGGGATGACGCGGCCTTTGAGCCCGAAAAATAGGCCTACGTTCACCGCGGCAGTGTGAGGCATCATCTGCACATAAGTGGTGGCGGTAATGGCCCGAGTGGTTTTTTCGTTGAGCATGACACCAAACGCACCGATGGCATCGGTACTGCCTGTTGATGAACCATAAGCGATACCGGTTTGGCCGTTCGTCAGCACTTCATGACCAATTAAGCCCGCTTGCAGCAGCGCATTTTCGGTGGCAACGGTCGCCAGTTGTGAAACGCGGCCCATACCTCGGACTTGTTTACGTTTGTAGTGGCTAGGCAGTGTAAAGCCCATTATTGGCGCGGCGAGTTTAGTGTTTAAACCCTCATACTGCTCATAGGAAGGCATATATTGAGTGGCATTTTCACAAGCTCTGAGTTTTGGCTCAATACTGGCCCAGTCATTACCAAAAGCAGTCACGCCGGACATGCCTGTAACGACAACGCGGCGGGTCATACTAAGCCTCCATTAACCGAGATAACTTGGCGAGTAACATAAGCGGCAATATCAGACATTAAATAGCTCACAAGGCCTGCGACTTCTTCGGGTTCACCCATGCGGCGTAAAGGAACTTGTGGCAGTGCGTGCTCTTTGACGTGCTCATCCACCATGCCTGTATCGATTAAACCCGGAGCAACGCAGTTGACGGTGATTTTGCGCTTAGCCAGTTCAAGCGCGAGCGATTTGGTCGCGCCAATCACGCCAGCTTTGGCGGCGCTGTAATTGGTTTGGCCCCGGTTGCCTGTGATGCCCGACACCGATGCTAAAGTCACAATGCGCCCACCTTGGCGTTTTTGCACCATTGGCATCACACAAGGGTGGAGGACGTTATAAAAGCTGTCTAAATTGGTGTGAATTACACCATCCCATTCTTGTTCTGTCATGGCAGGAAACGCTGTGTCACGAGTAATGCCCGCGTTATTGACCACGCCGTAATAAGCGCCATGTAGAGCAATATCGGCTTCTAATACTTCGCGACACTGAGCTCGGTTGCTGATGTCAAATTGAATCAGTCGGCCTGAACCACCGTTTTGCTCGATGGTCGCTAGTGTTTGCAGGGCACCTTGCTGGTCGCCCATGTAATGGACGGCAATGGCAAAACCATCTTTGGCGAGCGCAATCGCAATCGCTTTGCCTATGCCTTTACTCGCACCAGTCACTAATACGTGTCGGGTCATGCTTGACTCCTCATTTTCATTTCTTCTAATTTTTGTTCTGATGGCACATACACATTTAATTGGCATTCGGCCAAAAGCTGGTGTTGGTGCTCGATTCTTGTCTTAAACACAGCCATGCCATTGTCTTGCATTAGCTGTTCAGCGTAGATATCGAGCGTTTGCCCTTTCAGGAATGCATCGCACAGCGCTCGATAACGGCGACTGCCGAGCAGAAAGCCAATCGGCGGTTGAATGCCTTGGACAAGTGAGTGATACCCAGACCACGCGGCAATGGCTTGTGCCATAAACTCGATACCGACATAGGCCGGTATGCTTTGTGTCGCCGGGTCAAAAAACAGGTGGTGCGATTCAATATCCACTTGGCAGTGGATAGATTCGCTCTGTACCTCAAGCGCGCGGTCAATCAAAATCATCGGCGCTTGATGAGGCAGCAGTTGATCAATTGCAGGAAGCTTTGTCATTAACGTAACCAAAAATGAGGCTAATATTGTTGCCACCAAAAGCAAAGGAGTTGCTTAAAATGGCCTTGTTTTCTAAATATTGAGTGGTTTCCACTAGCGTAATATCGATGTCTGGCGCTTTGTTAGCACAGCGCTGAATGGGCAAAGGCAATTGGTATTGCAGTATATGCCAAGCAATGGCGGCTTCGGTTGCACTGGCCGCGCCGAGCGTGTGTCCAGTGAGTGGTTTGGTTGAACTCACCGCAACGTGCTGGCCAAAAACGCGGAAAATCGCTTTACTTTCCATGCTGTCATTGAGCGGTGTTGCGGTGCCGTGAGCGTTGATATAGCCGATATCACTGGCGGTTAATTTGGCATCTTGCAGCGCGTTACGCATCGCCTGTTCTGCACCGTTTCCATCTGGGTGGGGCGCAGAAATATGGTAAGCATCGGAGCTGTCGCCTGCACCCAATAGCGCAATAGTATGAGTGTGTTGCTGAGACGGCGTTTTACCCAACAGCATAAAAGCGGCAGATTCACCAATGTTGATGCCATCGCGCTGTGCATCAAACGGTTTACATAAACGTTGAGACAGCGCCTCTAAACCGTTAAAACCATTGAGTGTTAAGCGGCACAAAGTATCGGCACCACCGACAATCACCGCATCAACTAGCCCTGTATTAAGCATTCTTTTTGCGGTGATAAAGACGCGGCCACTGGACGAACAGGCGGTCGAAATGGCGTAGCAGGGGCCGCTTATTGAAAAATAGCGCGCGATAAAATCACTGCAATTGCCTAATTCCTGTTTGTAGTAGTGGTAGTCGCTTGGGAATTCGCCCTGCTCTAACTTGTGGGTGAGTGCGATTTCGCCATCAGCAATGCCGGACGTGCTCGTGCCAACCACCACTGCAATGCGATCTGCGCCATAGGTGGCAATCGCGTGGCGGACGCTCGGTTCGATCTGTTGCAGTGCAGAAAGAGCAAGTTGGTTGTTACGCGTATTGAACGCACTTAGATGCGCTGGGATTTCTGGTAGTGGCTCACTCACTCGGCCTACAATGGTTGGGGTGCCAGTATTGAGTGACGTGCGGTCAACCACCATGTTATCGCAATAGCCCTGAGCTAAACTTTGGTGAATGTGCGACGAGTCACTCCCCATCGCGCAGTGAAAACCGCAGTCTTGGACATAAATAGGTGAGCGAGAATCAATAGGAGAAGTCGTGGATGAGTTCATGATAGCTATCTACGGTTGTGTGGGCGGCAAAGGGTGCTGGGCACTGAGTGTTTTAATCGTAATGGTGTAATTCAATAATTGATTGTGGAAGCGAATATCGCCCTTCATCGCGAAGGGATGTTGATAATCAATAACAATCACTGTTTCACCCAGTTCATTGATGAGTGTTCGTCTATTCTCATCATCAATGATTTGCCACTTTACCTTATTTAACGGGGCTTCCCAAGTATTTCGCGGCCAGAGCGTGATCATCAGGTTAAAGAGTATCTGTTCGGGCTTCGGCAAGGTGTTTTCCAAGCCATTGAGTACACTGGTCTCAATAGTATCTTGCTGATAATTGAGCGATAAAATCCTCGTTCCCCAAGATGAAAACCCTGCCAGCACAATCTTGTCATCGGTGACCTGCAACTGGACCGGAAGCTGTTGATTATGCTGGCCGTTATCATCTTGCCAATGGGCGCTGATCAACTGACTTGCCGTGACTTGGTACCCAAGTTGCGCAGGTTTGGGCAGAGTAACGAATGTGTTGGGGCTAATTTCTACCTGCGTGGAGGCTTGGTTTGGCACTAAAGAGCAGCCAGACAACACCAGTAACAGCAAGGGCAGCGCACGGCGTATTCTCATCATCATAGTTTTTCCTCATGCGCTTTCATGGCGGCAGGTTGTGATTTGATCGCCATTGGTGAAAGCAACCAAGCCACGAAAATGCCGCTCAGTACCGTCAAACCAAAACTGTGGATGGCGTGAGTTTGGCTAAGAGCAAGCAGACCAAACGAGAGCAAAGTCGTTAGTGCCGAAAGGGTTATGGCAAGCAAGGTACTGTGACTGCGGGCTTGTTCGGCAAAAAAGAGCGTGTAATCAATACCGATACCTATCACTAATACCAGCGCTAATAGATTGAATAAATTGAGCGTAGAGCCTGTTGCGACGGTGACGGCTAACCCAGCGATGCAAGCAATCAGCGAAGGTAACATAATGCGAATGCTGTGTTTCACGCCGTAGCGCCAAATAGTGAGAGCGCTGATCAAGGTAAGAGCCAGCGCAATTAACTCCATCACTTTAAGGCGATACTGTCCAAACAGGGTTGAGATCTCTTCGGTTTTATTCAAATAGGCGTAGTCGCTGTTTTGCGCCGCAAACTGCTTAATTACGGCTGCTTGGTGAACCTCTTTCAACAGCACTACCGCCGCCACTTTTTGCTCAACTTCACCTAAATAAAGAAAGCGCAGCGGCTGGGAAACATCATGGGCTAAATAATGCGCCAGTGTCATGGGCAAAAATGACGCTTCCAGTTTAGGAGTTGAAGATAGTTTCAGCGTGTGAGCCAGTGCTGCGCCTTGGTTTGCGTACAGTGCTTCAACCAGTGCGTAGTTTTCTTGCTGACGCTTAAGCGAGCTGATGTTTTGGCTTAAACTTTGGTAGCCAGAAAGTACGCCTTGTTGTTGCCATTGTGAAAATTGCGTATCTAATTTTTCTAACTGCTGTATTAATGCTTCATCATCGTTGGCACTGACGACCAACATTTGCTGTGATGATTGAATACCAGTCAAGGCGCTGATTTGCAGCTCTTGCTGTTTCAAGTCGCTAGGCATGGCTTGTAATTGTCGAATGTCATCGTTGTAGTGCACTTGCGTCAGAGCAAGACTGCTGATGATCAATAACGCCGTGGGTAGGCCCCATTTAACCCATGGCTTTTGCCAAAGCGCAAACCATAAGGACCAATAAGTGATGCCGGGAAGCGTTCTCGATGAACTTGGTTTTTTGGCCAAAATCGGATACCAAGCCACGACCGTCGCGTAAGCGGCAACGAGCCCTAAGGCGGAAAATAGCGCTAACTGTTGTAAGCCGGGGAAAGGGGCGACCAGTAGACCGAGATAGCCAATTAAACTGGTGATTAACCCTAAGGTAATGGCGGTCAGAATATGCTTTAGTCCTTGCACGCTGTCCCAGTGTTCATTTGCGGCAAGACGATCGGTCAGGTAGTGAAAGGCGTAGTCGATTGAAACGCCAATCAGGCTGGCCCCAAACACTAAGCTAAACAGATGGATCTGACCAAAAAACGCGGTGGTGATCACCATGGCAACCACTAATCCAACGGATACCGAGAGCAGTGCCAACAGTAAAGGCATGGCACTGCGAAAAACCAGCATCACCAACAGCACAATGCCGAGTAATGAGAAAAGGCCAATGGTGCTGATTTCTGACTTGGCACTTTGAGTACCAAAATCGGCGTAAAATAAAACACCAGTGTGATAAATGTCCGCACTAAATTGTTGCTTGATGCGTTGTTGCCATTGAGCAATATCGGGCACCACTTGTTGTGCTTTGAAACTGTATGGTGAGTCGTTGAGCTGCGCGGTGATCAGCACGTATTTTTGGCCTTGATACTCGCGGGTTAAGTATCCATCTTGCAAACGAAAATGAGACGATAGCTGGCTAAGTTGCGCTAAGTAGTCGCGAAATAGCAGAAAAGGGTCGTGACTGAGCTCTTGCCCTGTTACCCCAGAAAAAGGGTTATATAGGGCTTGCACTACCGTTTGCACTTGTTGTTCGGGATGTTGACTGAGCTGATTGCGTTGCTCGCTGGTGAGCAGTTGTGCTCGATGTTGAAAGTAGTAACTGGCCCAAGCGCTCTGTTGAGTGGCATCGATTTTCCCAACCACATCCTTGAAATAGCCACTCTGCTTGAGCTCGCTTTCTAGCGCTGTAACGGATTTGAGCCGGTCAGCCTCATTGGGCGCAGTGACAATAAAGACCACCTTATCGCTCATACTGGTAGTGACTTTTTCAAACGCTTGCTCGGCGAGCACACTTTGCTGATTGACCGGCAGTAGCTTAAGGATATCCGTCTCGATCGGTGAAGCCGCCGAAAAGACCCACTGCTTGAGTAGTAAGCCAAGACAAAGGGTCACAAAAGCCAACCAGAACAATGCCAGCCGGTTCGATTTAGAAGTTAAACTGTGCTTGCTCAGCATGGGTTAAACGCTCTGGCTGGTGGTTTTGGTTAGTAAACTGAATCTCGGTTTTGTCGCCTCGTACTTCTTGCAGGATCAAACCATCAATGTCATCTCGCCCCGTTAATGTTATCGAGGTAAACACCGAGCTCAGTGGCGCATTTCTCGGCGTTAAATTTAACTGCCACTGGCCATCTTCGCTGTGCAGCGTCATCGTAAATTGTTCATTCAATTGCTGCGTGTCACCATGAAATACCGACAAAAAGAGATGGCTGAAATAAAACGCCATTGGGTTCTCTTTTTCGGTAATCACCTGTGGTGGTTGGTTAGCAAAAGTTTGGCGAAGCTTGTCTTGAGTTAGCACCAAATTAACTGGAAATGGTGAGTTTTGTTGCCAAAGTAAGCCATTTTGTTTATCGAGCAAGAATTTCCCGGCTGACGACAGTGGTTGTTCGAACATCTCAATATGGCGGAGTTGAGTAAACTCTCCGCGTACGATCTGGTGTTTCGCCAACTGCGCTTGCAGTGAGGCGAGGTCGGTCACCTGTGCCCAGAGTAGGGGCGAAAATAGGGCTAAAGTTAGCCATAGAAAACGGCGCATCATAATTTCCCGTAGGTATGCCAGTGCTGCACTTTGTCGGTAAATAGCGTTGGGGAAGCGAAACACATCTCTTGGGTGTCGATGCGAACCGCTACTTGAGTGGTGTGTGCTTTACACATTCGTTGCCCGGTCTGGCTATCAAAAATCATGTAGTCAACACGCAAGCGATTTTCCCATTCTGTCAAGGTCGCTTTGACACGAATCGTATGGTTGAACGGGATCGCTTTCACGTACTTCACGTGGGTATCAATCACCGGCCATAGGTAGCCCGACTGAGTCATCGCGTGATAGCTGTAATCAATTTTTTCCATCAGCACGCGGCGTGCTTCTTCAAAAAAACGAAAATAATTGCCGTGGTAGATAACGCCCATTGGGTCGGCATCTTGAAACGAGGTGACTAAAGTCACCTCACTTTCCAATGGATGAAGTACATCGCTCATCGCGCTTCCTAGTAAAGTGTCCAGTGGCGTTGTTGAATGCGGCTAATAAAGTGGCGCAAATCATGTTCTAGCGGACGATCTTCCACCACAAAATCAAACTCTTGTAACACGGCTAAGCGCATCTGCTTGATATTGTGACTCATGTGTTGCTCATCCAGCTCATGATGACGTTTGCGCAATTCTATTGCTTGGGTCGCGGCTAACAGCGAGGCGGCCGCCACTTGTTCTGTCAGTTCAAGCACACGTAGACAATCACGCGCGGCAATGGTTCCCATGCTGACTTTGTCTTGGTTGTGACACTCAGTCGAACGTGAAAAAACGCTGGCAGGCATGGTATGTTTCAAGGCTTCGGCCGTCCACGCTGAAATGCCAATCTGCACGGCTTTAAAGCCGTGGTTGATCGGTTTTCTTTCGCCTTCTGCGCCAGTTAAGTTAAACGGCAAACCGTTGTTGAATTTGTAATCCATCAATTGCGCCATTTGGCGATCGAGCAAATCGGCTAGGTTAGCAACCTGTGTTTTTAAGGTATCCATTGCCATGGCAATGTGGCCGCCGTAAAAATGACCGCCGTGCAGTACGCGTTCATTATCGCCATCGATGATGGGGTTGTCGTTGGCACTGTTGAGCTCATTTTCAATCAGTTGACGTAGCCACGGCAGTGCATCTTGTACGGTGCCAATCACATGGGGTGCGCAGCGCAATGAATAGCGATCTTGCAGGCGATCACTGTTGCGAGGTGGGCGCTCTGCTTGTAAGTCATCGCGTAGCCATGCTGCGATTTGTTGCTGACCAGGATGCGGCTTGACGGCAAATAGTGCGGCATCAAAATGGAAGTCGTTACCCTGAATACCGACAGACACCATGGCGGTAATTTTGGTGCAGAGTTGAGTTAAATACTCGGCGCGTTTATAGGCTAAACAGGCCAAAGCAGTCATGACTGATGTGCCGTTCATCAGCGCTAATCCCTCTTTTGGTTTTAGCTTGATCGGGCGAATACCCAGTTCGTGAAACACATCTTGAGTTGGGCGCATCTCACCTTTATAAAGCACGTCGCGCTCACCAATCAGTGTGGCCGCGAGGTAGGAGAGTGGCGTTAAATCGCCGCTTGCCCCGACCGAACCTTCTTGTGGAATACGAGGGGCGATATCGTGGTTGATCAAGGTGATGATTTGGTTAAGCAGTTCATGGCTCACACCAGAGACACCTTGCGCTAGTGAACACAAGCGTGTTGCTAATACTGCGCGAGATTGCTGATGGCTTAATACCTCGCCTAAGCCACAGCCGTGAAAGCGAGTCAAATGCAGTGGTAATTGGTCTACTAGATTCGGTGGAATGGCAACGGTGCATGAATCACCATAGCCGGTGGTTACGCCGTAAATCACGCCTTCTTCTTTTAAAAGTCGTTCTAGAAAAGCGACGCCGCGATCAATTTTAGCGGTGAATTCCGCTGAAGAATTGAGGTTGGCCTGCGCGCCTTGCGAAATCGCGACAACATCTTCAATGGTGAGGCGATCGACGCCAAAAGTTATGCGGTTATCTGTCTGAATCATCATGCTGCTGTTTACTTAGAGTCCAAAAGTTGAAAAAGTTATACCACTGCAGTGGAGCTTGCAGTGTGTAATGTTCCAGCCGATCAGCGTAGCGTTGTACTACCTGCGCTAGCGCCACTTGTCGCTCTTTTCTCGGTAAATCTATGTTGTCGCTAAAGTGCTCGAAATAGACGTTAAAATGTGGAGTTTTAGAACGTTCGTCTCTTAAGCCAAACAAAAGGTAGACGGGAGCTTTCAACACCGAGGCCAACATAAAAGGGCCTTGTGGAAACGGCGCGGGTTGGCCTAAAAAATCGGCCCATACGGCTCGGGTCTCTTTGCTGGTGGACGTTCTATCTCCGACGATCACCACCCATTCTCCCTGCTCTATTTTCTGTTGAAGCAAAATAGCAGTATCGGGGCCCAAACGGCTCACTTGAATGAGGTTCAGTTCTGAGTTGGGATTGATCGCTTTCATTACCGCATTGAAGCGTTCGGCGTGCTCGGTGAAGACTAACGCATTGATCTTAATATGAGAATGCCGACGTCCCAGAGCGCGGCACAGTTCAATATTTCCAAGGTGAGATCCTAAAAGAAGCACACCTTGTTTTCGTTCTGCTAAAGTTTGGAACGATTCTTGACCATGAATGGTCAAATTTTTTACCGAAAAATCGCCTTTCCATGCCGCCAATTTATCCAGCATAGTGTGGCCAAAAGAGAGCAGATGGTTATAGCTAGAGAGATGATTTGGCAGCGTGATTTGGCGACGGTTTGCGTAGCTTTGTAAGTGCTGTAAATACTGTTCAGAGGCTTGGCGAGCTTGTTTTCCGGTAAGGTAGTAATAGCTCATTACAAGTTTCAGCATCAGGTTAAAAATCGGTCGCCCGAGTAGGCTATATACCGCCAGTAACGCTTTAATACCCAGAACCGTTCCTCGTTCTTGACGCTTTGACCAGTGCTGGTTTGGCTCTGCGCCACTTTTGTTGTGCCTGCTTTGGTTGCGTTTCAGCAGTTGAGGAATACGCGGTAACATGCCAAAAAATAGTTTGCTGTGCATCCAACTGATTTTGACGTTATCCCATAGTGCATCGAAATGAGAGACGCCTCCTTCAGGATAAATGACGCGAGTTTCCACAAAATCGATATCGACCCCGTGCCAATACATGCGAACTAAGATTTCGATGTCGAAATCCATGCGCGTGCCGATCTTATGGTTATTGAGCACCTCAACGGTGAGGTCTACAGGATACGCGCGAAAACCACACATACTGTCTTTGATCGTAAAGGATAGCGTTTCAATCCAAACCCAAATATGCGTTGCGTAACGGCCATATAAACGCGCTTTGGGTACGCTGTCATCGTAAATCGGCTGACCAGAAATTAGGTGGTTTGGATGTTGCTTTGACGCGGCCAGTAATTTAGGCAGCGCTTGTAAATCATGTTGGCCATCGGCATCAATTTGGATGACGTGGCTAAACCCCAACTGCTGCGCTTGGCGAATGCCAGCCATTACCGCGCCACCTTTTCCTTGGTTTTGTTCTAGGGTAATTAGGTGAACATGTGTTTGCTGAGCGACGTTGCTCAACGTCTGTTTTGTTTGCTGATTACTGCCATCATCAACCAGTAAAATGGGAAGTTCAAATGCGCTGAGTGATGAGACCACTTCTGCTACTGTGCTGCCGTGGTTGTAGCATGGAATT
This sequence comes from Vibrio sp. V04_P4A5T148, assembly GCF_963875605.1. NCBI lineage: Bacteria > Pseudomonadati > Pseudomonadota > Gammaproteobacteria > Vibrionales > Vibrionaceae > Vibrio > Vibrio sp. V04_P4A5T148. The sequence goes on along the minus strand of NZ_CAWNMS010000061.1, from coordinate 7,181 downwards.
AAAAAACAAGCTTGATAATCAGCCACAGATTTCACCCAACTTCATTTTTCCTGATGAGTGAATGATGTTTAAACCCTCACGCTGTGAACTATAACTAAACGCGAGTTTCTGTTTTTCCTCATCCCAACCTAATGCCAGTTGAACGGTCATGTCTGGCAAGATAGGTTCTTGGAATTTGATCACTTCCATACCTTGAAAGCTTGTGGGTACAGATAAGTATTCTCGTGCATAGCGCAGTGCCCAATCGATTTGGGTAACGCCTGGCAGCAATGGAAAATGTGCAAAGTGTCCTGAAAAATCAATAATGTCGGCGTCAACGCGCAGCGTCAAATTCACTGTGTGAGGCTGAGTGTCAGCACATAATAATGTGGGTGTTCTTTTGGCCATAATCTATTGGGCTTCGTTATTTTTATGGTTGGAATAGTGTTTCTAGTTCAGCAACAAGGCGCTTACCTTGGCTATTGAGTGGGATCTCTTTTACCACTCTAAAGCGTCGAGGTACAGCAATAGGTTCTAACCATTGACGCAGTTCAGAACGCAGCAACAGCCAGAACTTCCCCTTTCCAAGTTGAGCTAATTTTTCAGTGCCGCAGGCTGACAGTACAATCGCTGAGATTAAGATCAAACGTTCACCGTCTTGCTGTGGTAACACGGCTGTTTCACTGATCCACGGCAGTTGTTCAATACGCTGTTCCACTTCAACCAGTGAGATCCGTTTTTCTTCGATTTTGATGATGCGATCGGTGCGACCTTTCAAGGTAAAGTGCCGTTGGTCGGAAAACTCACATTCATCGGCTGTTTGATACCAATGATTCGGATCAATGTGTGCAGAGCGCAAGGCTAAGCAGTTCTCGCTGTTAAGTCTTGCTTCAACAGTAGGAAAAAGCTGCCATTGCTGTGTTGCACTGTGCTGTTGCCGAAAAGCGATGCCGCCAGTTTCCGTACTGCCATACACTTCGATAGGTCGTTGCCCAAACAGGTTTTTTGCGTGACAAGAAGCAGAGTAGGGAAGTGGGCCACCGGAAGAAAACAGTGTGCGCAGTGGGCTTGGCTGGTGCTCTTGTGATAAGCGTTTCAATAGCGCAGGACTACTGATCAGCACAGTGTCCGGATGCGCATGTGCGGTCACTTGTTCTGGAAATTCCAAGTTATGGCGGGCAAATGCTCGCCCTGCACACAGTGGCCATAACACACGAAATAGCAGCCCATAAATATGTTGATGAGAAACCGTACTTTCCACTTTTGCACCAATGAGCTGTTCGCCCCAAAGCTGCTCTAAAATGGCAATTTCAGCTCCAAGCTGCCGCAGTGTTTTGATGATAGCCTTAGGCTGACCGCTGGAGCCTGACGTAAACAGCGTCACGGTTTGTGTCTCTAATGAAAGTGGTGCAAAACAAACGGCTTCATCGCGCATGTCGTTGGGTAGCGCTAAATGGTTAAGAGAGAGAGTTGGCGTAGAATTGGGTATTGTTATTGCCTCATCACACAGCAACAACTCAAAGTGTTGGCTCAGTTCTGCCAGTGCCGCAGGTTGATAATTACCGGGCAGAATTAATGATTTTTGCGTGTAACAGACGGCGAAAAAACCGACGGAGAACCGATAGCTATCGCCAGCACACAGTGCAATATGATGTTCATTTCGCGACGCTAATTGCCGGCTTAGTTGGCTGACATCGGCGACAAAGTTTGCCCAGTTAATGGTGTTATTGAGGTCAAAAGCAACACAATGCGAATCGTTTCTTGGTGAGGAGAGTAACGTTGCAAGCGAGCAAAAATCGGGGTTGCCGAAAGTCATAGCGTACCTAGCCTTTGCGAATCCTTTGTCTTACTAGCCATTCCGTTACAAAGAGGCTGCCAGCAAGGAGATAACTGATCAATCCGTTATACAACGTCCAGATCTCGATAGATTGGAAGCAGGTATAAAGTGCGATGGCTCCATTCATGATGAAGTAGAGGCACCACACTTTAGTGACCGTGCGTGTGTACTCAATGCCACTTTGAGGAAGTTCAGGCTCTTGCAGCCTCGCCAGCCGTTCAATCACTGTTTGCGGTTGCGTTAGGCTCAAGGCAAAAAGAGCCAAAAGACATACATTAACCACAACAGGGTAAAACAGTAGCCAACCATGCTGCTGAAAGAGCATCCCCAAAGTCACCAAAGTGATACCAACGAACCCACTAAGCCAAGCCAGTTGCTTCAGTTCTTGAAGCTTGGCTTGCCAACCAGAAAGAATTCTTAAAGCAAAAATAGCGGCTAAGAAGCCCCCTATAGCTTGCAGACCAAACTGATTAATCCCGAAGTAGACCGCGAGTGGGTAGGTAAGCAGGACGATTGCAGACAAAATCGTCAGCAATCGCCGCATTAGCTTTCCTTAACAAGTTCAATAACCGATTCCACCACATCATTGACGGTGCGAACGGTTTTAAACTCTTCAGGCTTGATTTTTTTGCCAGTCACTTTTTGTAAGTGAACGACAAGATCTACAGCATCAATACTGTCGAGATCGAGATCTTGATAAAGGTGAGCGTCTGGTTGAATATCGGCTTCATCAATTTCAAATAGTTCAACGAGAGCTTCTTTAACTTGATCAAATACTTGTTGTTGGTTTACTTCTGTCATAACGCTATCTATTTATTAGTGGCTAGTTTGAGATGAAATATAATTTGCTAAGTTTGCCACTGATGCAAAGTGTTGGCGAGTATTGGAGTCATCAGCGTCAATGACGATATTATACTTCTTTTTAATGGCCAAACCGAGCTCTAAAGCATCGATAGAATCTAAACCTAACCCATCGCCAAAAAGTGGTGCGTCAGTTTCGATATCGTTAACTGAGATATCTTCAAGATTTAGTGCGTCGATAATGAGCTGTTTTATTTCTGTGTGTAGTATTTCCACTTCAACCTACTTATATAATGTTCTAGCCGTTTTGAACAAAACCTTGATATATACTTCCCCACTTAAAGTTGCAGCGGTGTTGGCTACGTTCGCTCACCCCAATCATATCGTTATCTATACGGATGGGGGACTTACTCACTTTCCGCTTCGCTGCAACTGACGTTATTTGGGTTGATAACTTCAATAGTTTTGTCATTTCTGGTTATTGTTTTGGGGGAAAATCACCTCTGCAAGGTGGCGATTTAAACGTCGTGCTGCAGTGGTGGGGTTATCAGCACCTTCAATAAAAGGTGTGACGACAACTTTACCCTTTATCTCCACATGGAAAAAGGGTTTGGTTTTAGGAACTTGGTACCACTTTTGCTCTTTTGTGAGAAAACTCGGAGAAACGGTAATATGTACGATGCGTAAGTCTCTTTGAGTTCGGATTGCGATTTGCGCCGCACCGCGCTGCAATTTGGGTTTAACACCGGGTGTGGTTCGCGTGCCTTCAGGGAAAATCAATAATACGTTTCCGCGGCTCATGCGTTCCTCGCACACATTTAACAAATCATCAGGTGTTTCATTGGGGATATAACCTGCGGCTTGAACAATCCGTTTCATAAAAGGATTGGCCCAGATAGCTGATTTAACCAAGCAATCGCACTGATGAAGTTGTGATGCAATGAGAACATAATCAATTAAGCTTGGATGATTGGCGATAATAAGGCAGCTTTTATCCTGTTTTAATAGTTCTGCGTTGGTTATTTTATAGTCGATGGCACCTGTTAATTTCATCAACTTACAAAATATATTGAATGAGTTTTGGATTGATTTTTGAACTTTATATTCTCGACGATCTGTTTGCGATGAAAATAATGCAATCAGTGGGATAATAATAAAACTCAGCGTTAATCCGCCTAAACCAAATATAAAAAAACAAAAACCTGTAGCAGCAATACGCCAGTAGCGGTTGAACTCTAACATTTTCGTTGCCATTTCCAAGCGCTTTGCGAGCCTTCAATGATCCATTCAGATTTTTCTGACAAATAGTGGTGAAGAAACGACAATGCTTGAGGCTGTTGTGGCTTGGTATCAGACATCTGCATAGAGAGCGTAAAATCTGAACCGTGAGACAGGGTTAACCCTAAGGCATAGCCTTGAAACTGCCACTCTTCGTATTGTTGGTAGTCGCTAGGTAATGGCTCATCAAAATCAACCAACAGCACTTTGTGACTAGGGTGCTCATTTAGATAGAGCCAAGCTTCTAATATGGCACTTTGAAATGTGTTTTGTGCTGCTGCAATCGAGGTTAACGGGATCGGTTGTTTTGAAGCGATGGTTGCTAGGCCTGCCGCTGTATTATGAACAGATTGTGAAAACGCCATTGGTGAGGCTTCTTCGCCAATCAATATCGACTTCACGATTTCAACGCTACGATGAAGCTCGCCATGACGACATGAAAATACCATGTAATCAATATGTTGTGATTCTATAGCAGTCAGTGCAGTCTGCACGGCTAATTTGCTCAAACTACTCATTCTGCGGCGCATCATAGGAGGAATATGGTCTGTGTTGAGCGTATTATCGTCAGGCCAAATCTCTTCTCTTGCCCAATTTTGCCAATCAGAAGGGTGAGATAAGCCTGCAGAATTTGCAACCCAAGTATCAATATTTAACGTGATTATTTGCTGTTGATTTGACATAAGATATTGCATTGTTTTTGATAGGGTTAAATACTATGGCACAAGATTATTCTTCGCAACTATAAACGTTTGTATCCTTGACTTAAATATTGATTTTTAAGAATTGAGTCGAACTTAGATTAAGTGTTTGGATATTGTTCACAAATTAAAGTTAGGTTTTAATGTGTTAAATCAAAAAATAGATCCTTATAACGCTTTAGAGGCAAAAACCGAAGCTCAAAAATTATCTTTTGCCCCCATCGTTTTTCATACGGCGCGCACATTACGTGACTTAGGCATACTGGCTGCATTAGATAATGCTGGCGAAAAAGGTTTAAATGCGGAACAAATTGCTCAAGAAACGAGCGTGTCAGAGTATGGCGTTAAAGTATTGCTCGATATGGCCATCAGTGCCCACATTGTTTTATGGGATAAACCGAATTATTCGTTGGCTAATCTAGGCATTTTTTTGCTGCATGATGGGATGACGCAAGCCAATATGGATTTCACGGCAGACGTTTGTTATGCCGCCATGATGCACTTAACCGAATCGATCACCGAAGGCAAGCCTGCTGGTCTGAAAGAACTCGGCGATTGGGATACCATCTACCAAGGTTTATCGCGTTTGCCCCAGCAAGCTAAAGACAGTTGGTTCAAATTCGATCACTTCTATTCCGATCGTTCTTTTCCTATTTTGCTGAAAGAAGTGTTTCGTAAAAAACCGAAACATTTGGTCGATATTGGTGGCAATACGGGTAAATGGGCACTGCAATGTTGTCACTATGATTCAGACGTTGAAGTGACGATTGTGGATCTGCCACAACAGTTGGAAATGGCGATGGCTAACGCGCAGCAACAAGGTTTTACGCAGCGTATTCATCCTTTTCCAGCCAACATGCTCGATAAAGAACAACCGTTACCAAAAAATGCGGACGTGTGGTGGATGAGCCAGTTTTTAGACTGTTTTTCGCCAATGGAAATTTTGAGTATTTTAAAACGCGTTCGCGCCAATCTTTCTGCATATTCGACGGTTTATATTTTGGAACTGTTCTGGGATTCACAGAAGTACGATGCGGCTTCTTATAGCCTCAATGCCACCTCTTTGTATTTTACCTGCCTTGCAAATGGTAATAGTCGCTTCTATCGCAGCGAAGATTTCTTAGAAATCGTTCAAGCAGCAGGATTACAGGTGATCAAACGAACCGACAATATTGGCCTTGGCCACACCTTGTTAGAGCTAAAAGCCCAAGCTTAATTAAAATCGATGCGAGTCAATTCATGAATAAAGAGATAACTCAAGTTGTTATCATTGGTGCGGGCCCTTCGGGTTCGACTGCCGCGGCATTACTCCATGCACAAAACATACGCGTGTTGGTTATTGAAAAAGCACTTTTCCCACGCTTTTCTATTGGCGAAAGCTTATTACCTGCTTGTATGGAAGTGATAGAAGCGGCGGGAATGTTGCCTGATGTTATGCGTGCGGGTTTTCAATATAAAAATGGTGCAGCCTTTCGAAAAAATGGTGTATACGCTCAGTTTGATTTTACCGACAAATATTCGAATGGGCCGGGAACCACTTTTCAGGTACAGCGCAGTCAATTTGATAAAGTATTAGCGGATTCTGCTGTTAAGCAAGGGGTTGAAATTCGTTATCAACATCAACTGACGAATATCGAATTTGAAGAGAATAAATCACAATTATTGGTGACGGATCAACACGGTATAACGTATCAAATTGAAGCCGACTTCGTGCTGGATGCCAGTGGCTTTGGCCGAGTATTGCCTAAGTTACTCGATTTGGAAGAGCCATCGTGTTTACCTCCGAGAAAAGCCATCTTTACCCATATCATTGATCATATCTCCCCTGAACAACCAGACTACGACCGAAACAAGATACTGATCTCCGTCCATCCGCGTAATCCTGACGTATGGTACTGGCTCATTCCTTTTTCTAACGGCACATGTTCATTAGGTGTTGTCGGTGAACCGTCGTTTTTTGACGGCTATCCAAGTGATAAAATTGCGGCGATCCAGCAATTGGTGAATGAAATGCCTGAGCTGGCGGAACTGCTTTCGAAGTCCGAATACCCTAATCCTGCTGGTGAGCTAGGCGGCTATTCTGCAAATGTTAAGCAGTTGGCCACGGTAAATTATGCGTTATTAGGCAATGCTGGTGAATTTTTAGACCCGGTGTTTTCATCAGGTGTAACGATAGCCATGAAATCGGCTCAGTTAGCGGTGTCTTGTGTTGTACGCCAACTAAAAAAAGAAAGTGTAGATTGGCAGCAAGAGTATTCTCAGCCATTAATGGTCGGAGTGGATACGTTCCGCACTTATGTGGAAGGTTGGTACAACGGCATGTTACAAGAGGTGATTTTTTACCAAACGCCCAACTCAAGAATAAAGCAGATGATTTGCTCTATTCTTGCAGGATATGCTTGGGATAGTAGTAATCCTTATGTCGCTGAGCATCAACGACGCTTATCAAGTTTAGCTGAAATTATTCGTACTTCATCTCATTAATAATATCCGCACCGAAATTATGTTTTGGTGCGGATATGCATCTCACATTTTAATTTTATGGGTTTATTCTCTTGTAAGATTATTCCTACACCGCATTAACG
>NZ_CAWNMS010000060.1:0-26940 GCF_963875605.1 Vibrio sp. V04_P4A5T148 | reverse complement strand
GGATAATAAAATAAATTTAGTCACCTGTGCTCTCATTTCACGTCGTAAACGTGTGGATCTAATTTTAGATTTACTAAGACAGATACGAGATTTAGGTAGAGATGTAACATTAAATATAATAGGTCCTAATGTTGATCCTGTTTACTATTCTGAGCTTGAAAAATTAATTGAAGAATGGGACTTATCCGATAATGTTTATTTTCTTGGAAAGCTGAATCAGAAAGAAATTATTCAGCAATATAAATACGCTGACATCGGTGTGTTTCTATCAGATCAAGAAACATTTGGCTTAGCACCTTTAGAAATGTTGGCAACAGGCTTGCCTCTTATTGCTACACCTGTGGGAATTTTAGGAGAGAGAAAGGATAGGTTTGCTAAATTAGGTGTGACGTTTTTTTCAAATGAACAAGCAAATAATATAGTGAACTCGATAGACTCCATTTATTATCGTGATACTGAAAATGCACAGGATTATATACATAATCATTTTTCATCCCAAGGCATTTTAAAACAATATGAGTCTTTATATGATGAGGTGATGGGGTGATAGCCAGCCTACTCAGATATGCCCCTGTTCAGGTTTTTGCTGCTTTAAGCCTCTTTATGCTAATCGCCGTACAAACTCGTTTCCTTACACCAGAAAATTATGGTGTGTTAGCGGTGGCTATGGTAATTCTCGAACTCGTGCGTGCTTTTAGTACTCAGTGGCTCAACACGTCGATGTTACGTCTCTACCCTGGGTATTCGGATCGGGAGCAAGTCCAACTCGTTCAAACCATTTCACTGCTGGTTATTATCGGATCTTTGCTTGGTTTTATTGTTATCGCCGTAACTTTATTCATTTATCAGCAATTGAATTGGGAACGATTATTGATACTGGGTGCTTTACTGTCGGTTAAATCGATATTTCAATACCAGTTAGAATTGAGTCGCTTAAATGAGCGATTGAGCGCTTATCGTCAAGCGACCGTATTGCAGTCAATTTCTGCGGTAGTGCTCTCCATCCTTTCACTCTCTTGGGCGGCTACTATTGAGTCTGCGTTGTTTGCTTTAACCTTGAGCTTTGGCATTGGATCTTTAGGTCTGGGTTTTCCTAGACTGCCTGAATGGCATATTGCTATGTTAAAGCGTCTGCTTACTTACGGTATTCCGATCATGTTAGCGGGAGGAATTGGCGTATTAGGGGGAAGAGTCGATCGTTTATTTATCGCCCATTTCGTTGGGATGAACGAAACGGGTATCTATGCTGCGCAAGCCAACTTATTGATGGGAGTGCTGGGTTTAGTTTTCATGGTAATTGCTATGCCTCTCTATCCTAATTTGGCCAAACATGCGGAAGATAAAATAGCTCTTGTGAGTCAGCATAAAACCTATCTGCATTTACTGGTTACCCTTACTTTTCCTGCTTTACTTGGACTTGGAATATTGCAAGAGGAGATCATTAGGCTCTTTTTAGGTGAGCGGTATTTAAGTGATTCCACTGGGCTATTTTGGGCATTAGCGATAGCCGTTTATCTGATTAATTTTAAAGGTCATTACCTTGATCATGGTTTGCAGTTTCTATTACAGACTCGCAAGCTCCTATGGGTTTCTCTCTCGGGCTTAGTAGCGAGCATTTTCCTACTACCTTTTATGCTCAATCAATTTGGCATGTTTGGTGCGGCTATCACCTTGCTTATAGTGAGTGGCTTAGTCGCAATACTCTCTTTTATCAGCTCATGGAGATCGGGGTATCGTTACGCTATTGGCATTGATGGCGTCAAAGTGATCATTTCTTCACTTCTGATGGGCGGCTACTTATACGCAGTGAAACAGTGTCCACTGGCGATCCATTCATTATTCGCTCTAACCTTTTATGTCACCTCATCATTGTTGTTTTATGGCATCTGTTTGTGGTGCACGAATGCTTTTAATGCACGTCAACGTTTATTCTCAATCTGGAGGCCCAATTGAGCGAACGTAATCTCATGCGATGGATGATTCTGATTGTCCTCAGTGCGTTTCTGCTGGGGGCTTTTTTACTCGAAAATATGGGCATTCAGTACGTTTCAGAAGGCGGGAGCCCAATACTCAAAATTCATGTCTATTCCTATTTGAGTATGGGAGCTTTTGCTCTGTTGATATTGCGCGTTGGCCTTTTCAACCTAATTAAGCCATTACACGATCTCAAAAAGGCTTGGTGGCTAGCCATAGTATCGATGCTGGCCGTTATTTTATATGGCTTTATGCGATTTGGGACATCGGGACTCGCTTATCTTATTGATACGATTTTTATCCCTTTAGTTCTGGTTCCTGTTGTATACGGGTTATCCGATGCAGCTAAAAATCGATTACTGGCTCTACTCGGTTATCTTTTATTTCTTAATGCTTGTATTGCTATTATTGAGCTTATATTGGCACAGAGTATTGTGGCTGTAGAGATTGGAAGTTTTTCAACTTTCCGTTCGACCGCATTTTTGGCTCATCCACTGAACAATGCTCTCATTACGGCGTCATTAACGCCGATTGTGATGCGTTATACACGAATTCCGGTGGCTTTGTATGTCTCTGTCATCGTGCTAGCCCTGTTTGCTTTTGGTGGGCGAGCTGCGTTGGGGATTTTCCTATTGGGGAATTTTCTGATGTTGTTGCCCAAATTACGTGACTTTTTAGGCCAAGGCATTCGTTATCACAAGTTGAAATTCGCTTATCTGCAGGCCTTGGTCTATTTCTCTGTAATTGCCGTTATTTTGACCCTAGTATTAAGCCCGATTGGTGAACGGATATTGTCTAAGTTGTATATAGATACGAGCGCCGAAGCGCGATTCGATGTTTTTATTTTACTTGAACAGCTTTCTTTTTCAGAGTGGTTATTCGGTGCTTCACATGGTCTATTGAATGATATTGTTTTTTATATTGGTATTAATGTTGTTGAAAACTACGTGATTGGATGGGTTCTGAATTTTGGTTTATTAGGGTGTATAGGCTTATTGCTTTCTACTTATCTTGTTCCTTTTATGTTGGTTTATAAGCAAGAATGGTCCGCGAAAATTGCTCTGCTCAGTTTTATGTTGATATCAGTTACTAATAATGCCTTAACAGTAAAAACGCCTGCGTTGATGTTTTTGGTGGTGGTTTTATCCTGTCACTACCGTTCATCTAATCACCATCTACACAGGAGATAATAAATATGGTTTTATCTATTAATTTTCTCCTTAAGGAAATGTGTGGACTGAATATCACAGCGGATGAGTGATTTTTCAATGAACGGAACTGCACTTTAATATTCATCAAGATAGTTAGCAATAATATCTGACGGGTGATTTTTTAAATGTAACTAATGCAGTTGTCAATACAGCCTAAATTATACAAATATTGTTCTAAAGGACTTTTACTGATGTTTACCAGTTCAATCTATGTCAAGGCACCAATCTGGCTGCAAAATGTCATGCTTTCTGTGCGGGCGCTTTCACGTAAAATGGTTAGAGAAAACAGCGAGATGCGCGCCGTGCTGAAAGAGATCCAAGCTAATGAGTTTTCGCGCACCCATTTAGGCGATTACCAACAAGATAAGCTTCAAAACACCTTAGCTAATGCTCGTAATCATGTGCCGTTTTATCAGAATTTAGACTTACCCAATCTTGAGCTTGAGGATTTTCCATATCTAGATAAAGCGGTATTGCGTCATGACCACGAGCAGTTTATCTCGCAGAACAAGCCGTCAGTGGTAGTAAAAGGAGCGACCAGTGGTACGACTGGTACGCCAATTGTCATCTTACAAGATATGCGCTCGGTGATCCGTGAACAAGCCTTTGTTGAAAGACAGTTGGCTTGGGCTGGCTACAGTAAAGGCGATAAGCGGGCGTGGATCCGTGGTGATATGGTGGTGCCACTGAGTCAAAAGCAGGGGCCGTTTTGGCGCTACTCTTGGTTTGAACAGATGATAGTGCTTTCATCTTTCCATCTTACATCGCAAACGATACCTAGTTATCTGCAAGCCATGGTCGATTTTGGGGTTGAAGTGATTCAGGCATACCCTTCTTCGATTGCTACGTTAGCCCGCTATTTAGAGGCTAACCAAAGTTATTATCCGGCGAAGCTCAAATCCATTATTACTTCATCAGAGTCTTTGTCAGCAGAAGATAGACAGGTGATTGAAACACGCTTTGGCTGCAAAGTCTTTGACTGGTATGGCCTATTTGAGCGAGTGGCTGCGATAGGGCAGTGTGAGCATGGTCGCTACCATTTGCTCTCCGACTATTCGCATGTGGAATTGTTAGCAGCAGGCGACGGGCGTTACGAGTTGGTTGGTACTAACTTTAATAATCAGCATTTCCCTTTGATCCGCTATAAGACCAGTGATCACGTGCATTTATCTGAAAACGAGGCCTGCCCTTGTGGTCGAGTCTTTCCTGTGATTGAGCGTATTGAGGGGCGGGTTGGTGATTATCTCGTCGGCGAAGATGGTCAAAAAGTGCATATCCTGAACCATATACCTAAAGGTGTCGCTGGGATTATAGCATGCCAATTTGTTCAGAGTGAACGTGAGCAGATTGTAGTGAAAGTGATGGCGGATGCTGAGCAATTTAATCAAGAGCAGCAAAAACAGTTAATCAGCAATACTCAAGCGCGCTTAGGAAGCTCATTAATTGTCACTATAGAAATGGTGGCAGCGCTTGAGCGTACTGCGAACGGTAAGACTCGACAAGCTATCTGTACTATCAAGGATGTATTGTGAGAAAAGCGATTAATCTAATGGTTGCCACCGATCGCAAAGGTCAAGGTGGTGTGGCAACAGTGGTTTCAACGTACGCTGATTGCGGTTTTTTAGAGGAAAACCAAATCAAGTTGATTACTTCACACTCAAGTTTAGACCACGGACAGAAATGGCGAATGACATTACGCTTTATGCTGGCTCTCTGCCAATTGTTGTACTGCTTTGTACGTTACCGAGTTGGCCTTGTGCATATTCACATGTCATCACGAGGAAGCTATCGACGTAAGTCTGTGATTGTGCGTCTAGTTAAACTTTTGAAAGGAAAGGTCATTTTGCATTTACATGGTGCCGAGTTTCGTGATTTCTATCGAGATGAGTGCAATATGGATCAGCAAACGCATATTCGACACACTTTTACTCTGGCGGATCATGTACTGGTACTATCCACTCAATGGCTAACATGGCTACAAGAGGTGATAGGACGAACACAAGGCGTTTCTGTTCTGTATAACGCCGTACCCAGTTTGGCTTTAGATCGCCACCTTGCTCAACCTGGTCGTATTGCCTTCCTTGGCCGTTTAGGCACGCGCAAAGGTGTGGGTGACCTAATTCAAGCTTTTGCGTTAGTCAAACAGCGTTGTCCTGAGGCGCAGCTTTATCTCGCTGGCGATGGCGATATTGAAACTTATCAGGCTATGGCTAATAAAATGGGGCTAGCTGATTCGGTAAACTGTCTAGGCTGGATTGCTGGTGAGGCGAAGACCAACTTATTGACTCAAACTGATATTTACTGCTTACCCAGTTATAACGAAGGGTTTCCTATGGGCGTTATAGAAGCTATGTCGGCAGGCATTCCTGTGGTAGCAAGCCGAGCGGGCGGGATTCCTGATGCAATTAGTAATGGTGAAGAAGGGCGTTTAATTGAGGCTGGCGATGTGGTTGCTTTAGCGCAAGCACTTGGCGATTTGATTGATCAACGTGCGGAAAATCAACGTATTGCTACGGCCGCTAAACAAAAGTTTGCTGAAAACTTCTCTTTACAGGCGGTGATCCCGCGTCTACAAACACTTTACGACGAGCTATTAAAATCATGAAATCGACGACTGTAGCTGACATTAGCCAATGTTTATTGAATAAAGCTCGTACAGAACAATTCGCTGGATATGACCCTTTTGATGGACTCAATTCAAGCTGGTTCAAGCGCTTGCCGATAAGCAAAGACTCGACTTTTGGCTTAGCATGGATCCAGTTGTTCAAACGCTCTCCCCTTAATCTTCGGCCATGGCTAGGTGTGCCCAAAGCGCGAAACCCTAAAGGCGTGGCTCTGTTTATTCTCGGATTAATCGAAGAGTATCAAGTGACAAAAGATCCCGCTTTGCTCACAGAAGCGGAGCAACTTGCGCTGTGGCTAGTGGCTCAGCGTTGTGATGAGCAAATCTGGCATGGTGCCTGTTGGGGGTATCATTTTGATTGGAAAGCGCGTGCATTCTTTGTTCCTAAGGGGAAGCCAAATGTGATCACGACAGTCTATGTCAGCCGTGCCTTACACCAATTGGGGCAACTGACGGGGCGAGCTGACTGGGTCGAGTTGGCGTTGCGCAGTGGTGATTTTATTGCTGGCCATTTATTGACTCAAAATGAGAGCGGGGAGTTTTTTGCGTATATCCCCGGGGAAACGGCGTTTGTGCACAACGCCAGTTTGTGGGCGGCAGCTTGGCTGGCCGTGGTCGGTCGAGAAACGTCTCGCCCAGACTACACTGAGTTGGCATTACGCATTGCGCGTAATAGTGCTCAAGCTCAAGCTGCCGATGGCAGCTGGGCCTATGGTACTCGTCATCATCATGTGTTTATTGACGGATTTCATACGGGCTACAACTTAGAAGCGCTACATCTCATACGAACTACTTTAGCGACAAAGGAATTTGATGAGGTGATTGCACGCGGTTTTTATTTTTACAAGCAGCATCTATTTGAAGCCGATGGAACAGCGAAGTATTACCACAACAATCCTTATCCACTGGATCCGCATTCAGTATCACAGGCAATTATTACCTTACTCAGTGTTGGAGGCGAGGAGAGTGATGTTGTTTTGGTTAAACGCGTCATTCAGCGTGCTATTCAAACGCTGTACATGCCCGAGCGGGATCAGTTTATTTATCAAGGTAACAAGCATTGGGTTAACCGAATTCACTACGCGCGCTGGACACAGGCGTGGATGTACTTTTCATTCCGTTTTTATTTAAGAATTACCAATGAGGAATAACAGCTTGAAACGCATTAATTTTCTTGGCAGCCCAATGGATGTGGCTTCGATGAGTGAAACTGTTGCTCTGATCCGCGATCGCATTTTGCGACAAGAGTTTACCCAGCATGTGGTCGTTAATGTTGCTAAGTTAGTCAATATGCGTAAGGATCTGGAATTGGCTCAGTCCGTGACCGAGTGTGACATTATCAATATCGATGGTATGGGTGTGGTTTGGGGCGCGCGCTTTTTAGGTCACCAAGTTCCCGAACGAGTGGCGGGCGTTGACTTGTTTCTAGAGCTCAATGCGATGGCCGCACAAGAACAAATGCCAGTGTTCTACCTCGGTGCAAAGTCGGAGATTGTTGAAAAAACGGCGGCGGTTATGCAGGAAAAGCACCCACAATTAGTGATTGCGGGTTATCACCATGGCTATTTTTGGGATGATGAGCACGCGATAGTTGAAAAGATCCGTCAATCAGGGGCGAAACTACTGTTTGTGGCGATCACATCGCCGAAAAAGGAAAATTTTATCAACCGCTGGCAAGAGCAGTTGGGCGTGTTATTTGTGATGGGGGTAGGGGGAACATTTGATGTTGTCGCAGGTCATGTTTCTCGTGCACCCTTATGGATGCAAAAGTCTGGCTTGGAATGGTTATATCGTGTATTACAAGAACCTGGAAGAATGTGGAAGCGTTATTTAGTGACTAATAGTCGTTATGCTTGGCTACTACTTAATGAAAAAATAAAACGAAAGAATTAAATTGACTGCATTAAAGTAAACCTTAGTTTATTTTTAGGGAGCTTATTAGTTGAATAAATTTTGTTTATTATTATTAATACTTAGTCAATGTAATTGTCTTAGATTTGATAAAATCTGATCCTTTAATAAAAAGCGGATGTATTTTCTATAGTTATCAATTAGCCTTAGCGCCAGTTGTAAAAACAAATGGTTGTCTAACTTTAAAGGATCTATCATGAACAAACGTCATTATTATCTGGCCTCATGCTTGGCATTGTTATTTTCAACTGCTTCTTATGCGGAAGTGGATTGTGAGTTACAGCCAGTGATTGAAGCAAACCTTTCATTAAATCAAAACCAGTTGGCAAGTAGCGGTGGATACATTTCTAGCCAGCTAGGGATTCATAATGAAAGCTGTGAAACAGTGAAGTTCAATTACTGGCTATCTATTAAAGGTCCAGAAGGTATCTACTTCCCAGCCAAAGCGGTAGTTGGAGTTGATACAGCGCAGCAAGAGTCTGATGCTCTTACTGATGGTCGCATGTTGAATGTTACACGTGGTTTCTGGGTTCCAGAGTATATGGCTGATGGTAAATATACTGTTTCTCTTCAAGTCGTTGCAGAAAATGGAGAAGTATTTAAAGCCAACCAAGAATTTGTGAAAGGGGTCGATTTAAATAGCCTACCTGAACTCAATGGTTTGACTATTGATATCAAAAATCAATTTGGTATTAATAGTGTGGAAAGTACCGGCGGTTTTGTTCCATTCACCATTGATTTAAATAATGGCCGTGAGGGAGAAGCTAACGTCGAGTTCTGGATGACAGCGGTAGGTCCTGATGGTTTGATTATTCCTGTCAACGCGAGAGAGAAATGGTTTATTGCTTCAGGTGATACTTATTCAAAAGTGCGTGGAATTAATTTCGATAAAAGCTATCCCGAAGGTGAATATACCATTAATGCTCAGGTTGTAGATACTGTCTCTGGTGAGCGAGTTGAGCAGTCAATGGTAGTGGTAAAAAAATAGTTTTATCTAGTGACCTAACCTTATGTGTATAAAAACCGCCTTTGGCGGTTTTTATTGTATTATTTGAATGGTATAAGCAATATATTCTTAACGTTGAATTGCATAGTGGTCGCTTACTCTTGAACTCGATTAAATAGTTGCATCTTGCTGGTGGTGCCACTTATCAATCTTTAATAACATCCTGTATATGACAATTTTCATTATAAAGTTGTTCATTGTTTTTAATGTTAATAAGCTTGCTTTTATCGTCAATTGAGATGAATTTACTATATGGTGTTAATTGATACTGATTTCCAGTAATGTTGACATTTTCAAATGAAACCAAATCATCTTGGCTGTTAGTTCGGATAATTGATTTATATTTTTTTTCTATTTCAGAACCAAAGTAAATCCTTTCAAATGTATTATTGCTAATTTGAATGTTTTTAATGGATTGATTGGTCGGGTTATTTTTACTAAAGCTTTGTAAGCGTATTCCTTGTTGAGCAGTATCAAAAAAATTGCCAATAATTGAAATATTACCCCATTGAATGTTTTGCTCTGTTCTAGAGTTAGGGTAAATATTTATGGCAAATCCATTTATGTTATGAAAAGTGTTTCCTGAATAATAAACATCAGAATAATAACTGACTTCATTTGAAGTACCATTAATATTTTCAAATTGGTTATTAATGACTTTGGCGCTTTTGGTATCGGCCCGTGCTGATAATTTTAATTTACACGCATTAAATTGATTATTGTCAATAATAATATCTTGCGTGCCTGGCCTTTCTGTTCCCACAGCCGCTTGCGTTGTGGTTACTTGAGCACAATGTTCAAAGCGATTGTGGCTAACTCTTATTGACATCGACCCGGGTGGTATAGAGTAGTCCTGGCTTGCTGTGGTCATACGCAATGCTGCGTCACCAAAGTTGATAAACTGATTTTGAACCACTAAAGATCCTTTGGTGCTACCAAGGTAAACCCCCTGTTCTCCCCACATAGGTTTTAGATCGCCATTATAAAGTCCCTCAAAACTAAGACCTTGTAGCTTGAAGTTTTGTGTATATGTTATATGGAGTAAATATTCACCATTAAATGGACTACATTTCTTTAATTTACTGTGTATGGAGCCAATAATTTCAATGTTATTCTTTTCCTTTAAATAAAGGGTTTTACAAATCTGATATTCGCCAGAGGGAATAATCAGTACATTATTATCATTTAATTGATTCAGTGCATTTTGAAATGCGGATGAATCATCCTCTCCATCATTTGCGATGGCACCATATTCTATTACATTATGAGAAACGACTTCAGCGATAATAGCTGGGCTTAGGCTGAGTAAGATAAGTGAAATAAATATGTAACGCAAGATGCCACCCTCTTTATCTAATTGCTTTAAGTATAACAGCACCTATAAAACGCTTCTTGAAAAAACAGAGAGATATTCACTGTAGTCGGTTCGTTTCTCAATTTTGAGATGTCTCATTAGTGAGGCGTAAAAATAGGCGTGTTGTGTTGAAATATCCCTTCCATTTACTGATAATTCCGTCGGATTTTTATTGGCAATTCACGATACCAGTTCACCAGTTCCTAGGTTTGAAAAATAATAATTACAAAAAATCAACCAGATGCATATCGTTTCTGGCTTTGAAAAATCAACCCCAAGTAAAGGGAGTCTTACAGATGACGTCTCAATATATTGCACTTGCTGTCAGTCTTTTGTCGCTAAGTAGCACCGTGGCTCAAGCCACAACGAATGAAGCCGAAGGGTGTATTATCAGCCGCCTGAATGGCGAAAAATATTGTTTGAATGTAGGAGAGCGCTCGGGATACTCCCTACCTAGCTGGATTTATGCTCATCCAGTTGATGTACAGGCTCCGAGTGGTGTCTCTGTCATGCTGAGTGATTGGGACAACTTGTCTTATAACCGTTTGGCTGTGTTCAATCGTTATACTGGCAACGAAGATCTTAAGAATGTTAAGGCCTACAACGGCGCTTATTTAGATTTTTCTAAACCACGCTCAATGCGAGTGCTGGCTTCTGAAACTTATCCTGAGGCTTGTATCGTTAGCCGCCAAACGGGTGAGCGTTTCTGTTTGAAAGAGGGTGAGCGCTCAGGCTACTCATTGCCTGCTTATATCTATGCTCATGAAGTGGATGTGGAAGCGCCACAAGGTTTAGGTGTCATGCTGAGTGATTGGGATAACCTCTCTTATAACCGTTTAGCGGTATTTGGTGGTCATACTCAAAATGAGCAGATGCGAGCAGTCACAGCCTACAATGGCGAAACTCTTGATTTCTCAAAGCCTCGTTCAATGCGTGTTGTTCCTTATGAAGGTGACAGCTCTGCACTCAATATGAAGCTTAAGTGGTCTTGGCAAAGCAGTGCTTTCCAACCTAATTCTAACCAAGTGATGGTTACGCCGGTTGCCGCGCAACTGAATGATGACAATGGCGATGGCAAGATTGATGAAAAAGATGTCGCAGATTTGATCGTAGTGACATTTGAAGGAAACAAATATGCCAATGGCGGTTTAGTGCGTGCTTTAAGTGGTGTGGATGGTTCTGAGTTGTGGAGTTATGCGAATGGTGGTGTGATCGCGGATGCGCGTTATTCTCCTGCCGTAGGCGATCTGGATGGTGACGGAATCGTTGAAATTGTTACAACCAACAATCGCGATCAATTCATCACGATTTTGGATAACCAAGGCAACATCAAAAAACAGATCCCAACCACAGAAAGTGGCTGGCGTATTGTTGGTGATATCACGTTGGCTGATTTAGACCATGATGGCAGCGTCGAAATTCTGGCTGCAGATGGTGTGTATAACTACCACACAGGGCTGATTTTTAACCACCCTTGGGCACCGTCATCGATCAACGTTGATGTCGATGGCGATCAGCAACAAGAAGTCTTTTCAGGTGGTACTCTATTTCAAAATAACGGCGCGATCAATTGGCAATATCATGCCAATGATGCAGTTTGGTTCTCTTCGCTGGTTAACCTAGATAATGATGCTGAGCCAGAGATTATCGCTTCAGTTCCTGCTTCTGCATCAACTGGGCATAACGCACGTTTTGCTGTGCTAGAACACGATGGCACCATTAAGTGGGAAATCAACAATACTGCCAATCCAGGCGGTGGCGTGCAGGCGGTATCTAACTTTTTAGGCAAAGCTCAAGCAGTTGAAACGACTGAGTTCTCAAAAATCTACGGTTATCAACCTAATAGCAATCCTGCTTCTATTGTTTTGGCGGTCGATGGTAAAATCTCTGTTCGTTCAGGATTCGCGATTGATGCGATTGGTGCTTCTGCTTCGACTTTAGTCGGTGGTACGGGAGGCAATCTTAATGCCGCAGTTAACGTCAAAGATATTAAAGCGATTGATCTGACTTGGGGTAAATACTATTGGGGTGGTTATCATTTATTGGCGCTCGATTTTAGAATGAGCAACGGTAGCGTGATTTCTATGGGCTCTAAAAACTATGCTTATTCCAAGCAGACCGAGCGCTTTACTGTACCAGCAGGTAGTCGAATTAAAGGCATCAAAGCTTGGAGTGCTGGTTGGCTGTTGGACGGTGTTCAGTTTGAGTTAGCTACGCTAAATGGTACCAATGATCTGGATGTAAAAGGGATTGTTTACGCGGGTTATGCCGCTGTCGATATGTATAACAGCAAAGGTGAGCGCGTTTGGTCTGTTGCGAACGATGATACTGGCAGCGGTAAAATTGGTGTATCTGCCTATGACTTTGATAATGATGGTATCGATGAAGTACTCGTGCAAGACCATGCTCGTGTACGTGTGTTAGATGGCAAAACGGGTAAAGAACGAGCTTCGTTAGCGCACTCAACGGCGACACTTTGGGAATATCCTATCGTGGTCGATCTGGAAGGTGACAATAATGCAGAGCTGATTGTTGTTGCTAATGATTTTGATAAAAACTATGTCGTTAACCATGGTGTGTTTGTTTATGAATCGGCGGACAGTGCAAAACCTTGGAAGAATGCGACTCGTATTTGGAACCAGCACGCTTTCCACCTGACCAACATCAATCAAGATGGCACTTTACCTACTTTTGTTGAGCCAAGTTGGTTGAGCCATAATACATACCGTTCGAGTACATTACGTGCAATGGTGGGTGGTGAGTCTCCAATTTTTGGTTACTCAAATACTCAGCAATCGCAACGTGTCGTGACGGCGGATAACCAGATGTATCTGCGTTCTGGTTTTGCGATCGATGCGATCGGCACGACGGCCAATAACTTGGTGGGCGGCCCGGTACAAGGTACTAACGGTGGTGTGCTAAGAGCACCGATTGCTCTTGATCAATTGCAATCCGTGGAAGTTACCTCTGGTCTTTATAACTGGGGTGGTTACCACATAGTGGCGATTAAGTTCACGATGAAGGATGGCTCTAGCGTGTTATTGGGCTCAACCAACTATGCGAGCAACAAAAAAGTTGAAACGTACACTGTGCCGCAAGGTAAACGCATCAAGCAGATCAATGTTTGGACTGGTGGCTGGTTAGTTGAAGGCTTGCAGTTTGTATTCGATTAACTGATATCGTTTTAATTCAATAATTGAAAATCCCTCGAGATAATCGAGGGATTTTTTATTAACCAGATATGGAGTAGGGATTGCTCTGGACGTATACCATTCCTACTTGAAGCTGCGCGGTGTTGGAAACATTCGTTTACCTGCAACTTCAAGTCGTTTTTATATATCAGGAGTATTTTGAACGAGTGACTAGACTCGGCATTGAATTTGCCCAGTGTCCCATTAATAAACACAGCAAGAAATAAAGTGTTGTTGCGGGAGCTTGAAGTGGGAAATCAACACTCATGTGTATCAACATACCAATAATAGCCATCATGGATGATAATCCGATCCCTTTCATCAATCTATTTCTGCGGTTTTTAAACGCACAAAATGCGCGTTGGGCGGCGACTAAGATCATTACACCTAATATCGAAACCATGACAAGGCCTGATTCTAATGTGAATTGGATGTAGTCATTATGAGCATGATCGTAAAACAGTTTTACTTTTCCTTGATTGTAGGAAGGAAAAGTGGAGTAGAAAGTACCAGCCCCAAAGCCAGTCAGAGGCCTTTCTTGTATTGCAACTAGGGAATATCTGACAACATCATCTCTTGATTCACTTTCCAAGCTAGTTTCAATAAGACGTTGTTTGACTTTCTCCAATCCAAACCATTGGCTCACGATGAACGTATCAATGATGAATAAACTGATTATGAGCACATAAACACTTTTGGGTTTCGGTTTGTAAAATAATAGCAACAGCACACAACCTACGGTTAGGGCGATAAAGAAAGCCATATTTCCCATTCTTGAGCGTGTTAAGACTAATGCAATCACCATGATCACGAGCCCTAAACGTACAAAGGCTTTATCAGACAGCAACACGGCTAAAAACTGTTTAGTGATATTTCTAAATCCGGTTTTGTGTGAGCTATCGAGTTTTGCAATTAATAAGCCAAATCCAATGCAGAGATTCAGCATCAAGAAGTTTGCCAGATGATTATGATAGACAAAGCTTCCGGAGGCTCTATTTCCTAGTGGCAGCTTGAAAATTATCGAATGATCTAGGTTGAGTAGCAAAATCACGCCAGCGTAAAAGCCTTGGCAAATTCCACTGCTAACCATGACTACTGCGAGAAGTTTTAATTTTTTAGGTGTATCGATGAGGACAAGAGCAATAAGACAAAATTGGAAATAGTGGAGCGATTTGATTGCAGAGACAAAGACTAAACTAGGATCCTGAGTTATACCAAGTTGTGGAATACTTTGGATGAATGACCAGCAAGTGATAAGTGCGATGGGAATGATGACTAATTTTCCCTTTATCAGACAGTTTTTCCAGTGCTCAAAAGAGTAGTTGAATAAACAGGCAATAAGCAGCAATGCAATCCAGATTTCATTGAATGACCATGCTAATGGGCGATTACTACCTAAAGGTATGGGCAGCCAAAATATAAAAATGAGAAATATTGGGAAAATGGATTTTTCTATTAGACGCATACTATTAATATCAATTAAGAAGGGCAGGAATATACCTGCCCTAAACTGGATGAAAGCATCGAATTAAACGATCAGTTTGGTGAAGCGGTACCACCACCACTGCCATTGCCGGTTCCAAGTGTTGTGGTGTTACCTGGCACCGTTGCGACTGGAGGTAAGCCACCAGGTAAAGCCGATGGAGTACCTGCCGCTGTCGGTTCAGTAATGGTCGCTGGGTCAGCGCCACCGGAGATTGCAGCAACAATCACATCGGTTGAGTCCATTAAATCCATTGCAACAACAGCATCAACGATAGCTTGAGCTGACTCTGGTGATTTAGTGACAGCAAGCTGAATGACTTCAGAACGCATCTCTTGAGGTGCATTTTTAACGAGTATCGCAGTCAAAGCTGCGACTTGGTCACTCGATATATGGTCAAATACCGTATTGAAGATATCGAGTGCTAGTTGTGGGTGTAGAGTAGACGCTAGGTCCGCCATTTCTAGTGCCATGCTTGGGCATAGTTTCATTAAAGCTTGCAGAGAAATAATGGCGTCGTCTGCTTGTTCTAGGCTGGCTCTTATTGTGTCTGTGGCCACTTTATGGTTTTTATAAAGTGAACAAGTAATTTCTGTTTCGGCATATAACCTTGAACTAGCCAGCAAAGCTGAAATAGCAATCCAAAATATCCATAGTGATTTTTTCATTGGTAAGTCCTAAAAGCCTACGATTTACTGTTGCGATGATTATAAGTGAAGTAGTACATCCAGTGATATCGTACTTCTGTTAATAAGGGTTCGATTCTCATTCTTAAGGCGTTTTTATGCGCGAGGTTGTCTTAGTTTGGGGCATAAGTTTGAAGATTGAAGTCTGCTAGTAACGTAATAGATTATTGAGGCCATTGTTATACCAAGTAAGCTTGCCCCTAAATCGAGCAAAGAGAATGATCGTGAACTCGATAACATTTGTAAACTTTCATCAATTACGCAACAGGTCGAGACGATAACTATGGCGAGAAAGATGCTCTGTATAGGGGAAAGAGTGGCGGAAATTACTCGGATAAAAACCAAGGTAATGAATAGCGCAAGTGTAAAGTGGAGATAAATATCACCGCCGAGTGACTTTTCCAAAAATATCGGTATCTCAGCATGAATATTCAGTGTTTTTGCCAGTGATAGCGAAGCCGTACCAAGAGAAAGCAAGGCTAACATGAACAAGGCGATAGGCCGGTTTATTGAATAATGTTTTATCATCGAGATCACTCTAGCGCTCTCTTGCAGAGACTATTTTTCTCAGTATAACGTTGAGGGTTATAAATAATAGCTGCACAGGTAAATTTTAAGAGACCGTTTGATTTTAGATATTGGTAGGCTTCTCCTCGGCTTTGAGGATGAGCTAATGCTCTTGCGGCGTGATCAATAATGATAGTTCGCTGCGGCGCTGAAAAAATAGACCAATGGTTAAGGCCAATCTGGAAAAGTGTGTTGTTCACTTTGGGTGTAAAAGGCCCATATCTGTCGGCTTGTGCAAAATAGAGATCAATATTTTCCCCTTTCAACTGAGTTTCAATCACCAATAAATCAGCCCATGTGTCTGACCAAGTGGGTCTCAATAATGCACTTTCCAAGTAGGCCTTTTTTGCATTGAGCAAGCGGCTCTCTTTATCTACATCATCGCCCAAATAGGCTTCCCACTCATAGACCTTACCCAGTAAATTGTGGTAATGAGGATGGTCGCTGTGGTGTTGTAGGGCCTTTAGTATCATGAGTTTTGTCTCATTCACTTGCTCTAAAGTTACACCATCACTGTGCTTTGTCCAGTAGTCGATATTTCTTTCTGTTGCTAGAGCGTAAATGGACGCCGTCAAAAAATGAAATGCAAAATAGAGAGTCACGAGTGCAGTTAGCCCAATGCTCAAACGCAAAGCATGGGCTAAAAAAGGGTGATTCGCGACCTTCATGGTTATTTTTCTGGGCCGTAATAGGATTGATATTGATGATAACCGCTATAATTAGAGGCTTTTTTGGTGTTCAGTTTGTTCAATATGACGCCATCAATTCTCGCTCCTTGCTGCGTTAAGCGTCCAACCACATCTCTAGCTACTTTAGTGCGTGTGTGTGGAGCATTGATCACGAGTATGGTCGAGTCCACGTACTGCGACAGCATAAATGCATCACTAACGGCTAAACACGGAGGTGTATCAATCACAATTCTGCTATAGCGTATCTTTAGCTCTTCGAGTAGTGAGGCAAACTTAGGCGAGGAGATAAGTTCAAGAGGATTGTCTGTCACGACTCCTGCAGCCAAAACATCAAGCCCTGATTCTTCATCGGTATAGAGACACTCTTCTATGGTATGCGTACCTATGAGCAAGTTGCTCATTCCTGGCTGTGAACCAGAGATGCCAAAACGGTGTGCAACCGACGGTTTTCTCAAATCGCAGTCAATCAGCAGTGTTTTTTCCATTTGTGCAAGTGAAAAAGCCAAATTGATACTCGAGGTTGTTTTTCCTTCCTCAGGTAGTGAAGAAGTAACCATTACCACATGATGATTTTTGTTGGTGTTGGCAAGTAAATAACCAGTCCGAACGGTTCTAATCGCTTCTGTTAGCTCTCGGTGTTTCGAATCAAAATAGGTTTTTAGCGTTAGGGGGCCTCGAGTTTTAATTGCCGGTATAATACCGAGCAAGCTTAGTGATAACTGTTTTTCGACCTGTTTTACATCAAGGAATGTATCGTTTACCGCATCAGCAATGAAAGCAACAACACATGCCAAACCAAACGAAGCGACGAACGCTAATAATACAATCAGTTTACGGTTCGGTTTACTTGGGGCGAGGGGCGGATTGGCAAAATCGGTAAAACGAGCAATCGTAGCATTAAAGTCGCTCGATGCACTGGTCTCTTTTTGACGACTTAAAAAGAGATCAAACAGCTCTCGGTTTGTTTGGACTTCGCGCTTTAGCTCTGAATATCGTGCATTTTTTACGGAGAGGCTTTGAAACTCTGATTTGCGTTTCTCAAGTTCCCTGTGTAAAGAACTCTCTGCTTGCTTAGCAGCCTGTAACTCATTGTTGATCCCGTTTAGTAGCTGTTTTAGTTCAGAATTTAAATTGCGTTTAACAGAGGCTAGTTCGGCTTGAGCTGATTTTAGCTTTGGGTGTTTGTCACCATAACGTTTTGATAGTTCCGAGACTTTCTTTTCAGCTTGCACTTCAGCCAATTTGACATCTCGTATCGTCGGGTGGTTAGATATCTCTGGGATAGATGCAAGGGCAGAGAGGTCACCATCTTGACGGCTGTACGTTTGAGCGACCAAATAAAGAGTCTCAGCTGCAACGCGTCTGTCTCTCGTTTTATTCAATTGAGAGGTCAGTTCTTCAAGTTCTTGAGATGCTAGGCTTTCAACGCCTTGGATATCAACTAGTCCTTCAGATTTTAAAAATGTTTGTAGTTGAGCTTCTGACTTTTTTAGTTGTTCGCGCAAATCACCCATGCGGTTGTTGAGCCAGCTATTCGCCTTCAGTTCAACTTGAAGTTTGTCTTCGATATGACTATCCATAAAGACGTTACCAATCTCATTGGCAATTTGAGCCGATAATTTAGGGTCTTTACTGGTGTAGAAAATATTCACTAGTTGAGTTTTTCTTATTGGGCTAACTTCTAGCCCACGCTTAAACTTAGCCAGAACCAATCGGCTAGTCCGATAGTTTTGGTCTTCCTGTGATATTTCCGCTGGCTCTTTCTTGAACGATTTTAGAACAGGAAACCATTCCAATACATCGAATTTAAACCCAGTTTTTTGATTATTTTCTACAGTAGGGTCAAATTCTGGGTGGCTGGCAAGGTTAAGGCGTTTAATGACTTCCTCTGCGACTCGGTCTGATTTCAAGATCTCTATTTGAGTCAAATAGTATTCTTGGCTTTTGGTATCTAAACCATAGATGTCTTCAATCGAAACAGCTTTTGCTTGCTTTGATTCGATGATCAATGAGGCGCGAGCGGTATATTGCGAAGGAATTGATAATGCAATCAATACGGCGATGGCGGTAACCATTGTAGAAAAAAGTAGAATACGCCATTTATAGTTGAGAAGAACATGAAAATACTGACGAATATCAATAACTTCATCTGAGTTCAAGTGATTTTTAATTAAAGAGTTTTCCATACAACTAAGTTACCTAAAAAAAGCTTTCTTCTACGGTGAGAATGTCACCAGGCTGAATTTTATGAAGCAATGTTACTTTTACTGGCTTGGCCTCAGGAGCATCACTTGATGATATATAGATCTTAGTTTTAGACGCTCGCTCAGTGAATCCACCCGCAATCGTAATGGCTTTGTTTACGGTTAACCCCGGATGATACGGGTAACTCCCGGATATTTTCACTTGTCCGTTGATAAAATAGGGACGATATTCGACTATGCTGACAAAAACATTGGGATTAACCAGATACCCATCGATTAAACCATTGTGGATAACAGTTTTTACTTCCTCAATCGTTTTTCCTTTCAGTTTAATTCGTCCCAAAAAAGGGTAATCAATGTTACCACTGTCACCCACACGCGTTTCAATAGATAACTCTGGTTCATCATAAACTTGAATCCGAATTTGATCCCCAACGCCTAACTTATAAAAACTCTCATTGGCCAATGTTGACCAGGAAAGACAACTCAATAGAATGACTAAGAAGTACTTCATCGTAAGTTACATCACACCTTCAATAGCAAAGTAATAAACATTTTGATCGTAGCTTAACGAACTGATGCTGGAATCTCTCGATTCAAGTTGGTAGCCGACTTTGAATGTTAGCCAACGACGAAAATCGTAGCTTAATGAAAGTGTTACCTTACTGGTGTCATCGTCGCGAGCAGTGCTGGTGTAATTCTCGCTTAATAGAGAATAATCGACGTTAGAAGAGATGATGTCACTCCAATTGTGTGTCCAATTTGCGTTATACACTTTGGTATCGATTGAATCACCTATACCGTCAGTATCGGTTGATTTACGATTTGTTTTCAACTGCACTGCAGAGTATGTGCGGATGAGATAAGTGACATCAATATCCCATGAAAAAGAGTCGAAATCTTCCCTAGAAGAGGATTCAAAATCTTTATGTTGCATACCGACCTTGGCATTTCCCTGCAGTTTCCCTGTTGCGTCCCACGAGGTACCAACATATCCCATATAATGGGTGCTGTCTTTGAGAGTTGAGCCTGGGGCTATATCACTATAATGCCTATCATTAACGATAATTTGGAAAACCAACGATGTTTTTGGCAGCGCTTTATAGTATAGAGAGCTGTTGAATCGTAATTCATCCCAATTTTGGTATTGAGTAATATTTTGGTTGTTTTTATAGTCCAAATTGCCCCAACCAAGGTTGGTTTCTATTCGACCTTTGGCGTCTTCACCACCAAAACCGTAACCGAGGTTGAAGTTATTGGTGTTGTATTCGTTGTACGACAAATTGAGTGTCGTATCGTTATCACCACGCTGTTCATGAGTTAATGCAAGAGCATAGCTGAAGTCAACTCGATGCTTGGAATTGAGCTCCCAGTCACTGGCTAAATCAAAGAAATGGTCAGTGTAGTTATCTTTGCTAGAGCTGAAAAAATCGCCTCTTTGTAGTCGATAACCTACGCGATGTTTCTGGCCACTTGTCGGCTCTATTGCTAAACCGATACCTGGTTCGAACACTGAATATTGGGAATGTTCGAGATCTTGTGACGCTTTTGCTAAGTTGTCGTTATAACCCGTTGATAAGTTTAAAAACGGTACAATAGCAATCCCTGACTCAGTCATAATTGGGTTAGGTTGCGGTTTTGCTTGTACGGCTGATAACGCAAAAAAAGCCAAACCAAAGGACGCGATTCTATTTAAATTAGTTGTTTTCATATGAGTATGCTTTATCCATTCTAGTAAGCATTCTTGCCTACAAATCCTTTAAATACGGTGAGAAATACGATTTTGATGTCGAACCACAACGACCATCTGTGTATATAGTCCAAATCAAATTGGACACGTTTTTCCATTTTATCTAGCGTATCGGTTTCACCACGCCAGCCATTAATTTGTGCCCAGCCAGTAATTCCTGGTTTTACTTTATGTCTCAGCATGTAGCGGTTAACGATCGTTCGATACTCTTCGTTGTGCGCTACGGCATGAGGGCGAGGGCCGACAATAGACATTCGACCTTGTAGCACATTAATAAACTGTGGTAGCTCATCTAATGATGTCTTCCGAATAAACGCACCAAAAGGAGTCACTCGGGGATCATTTTTTGTTGCTTGTGTCACTTTGTTCCCATTGTCCATGGCACGCATGCTTCTGAATTTCCATACTTTGATAGACTTTCCATCCAGCCCATAACGCATCTGTTTGAAAATAATGGGACCTGGTGAGCTGAGTTTCACGCCTACTGCAACTGCAATAAGGACAGGACTGATTAAAATCAAGATAAGACTACTTAAGACTAAATCTTCAAAACGTTTTAGCCACGTACCTAACCCATTGAACGGTGTGTCAAAAATACTAAAAGCATTAACATCGCCGATGGTATACCAACGCGAATGCAGTAAATTGAAGGTGAAAAAGTCTGGCACAATATAGGTATTCACTGTGCTATCCGAAAAGGCCTCTAGAATCTTGCTGATTCGATGCTGGGCTTGCATTGGTAGTGCTATGTACACACTTTTTACTTCACCGTTTTTGGCAAGTGTTAATGCATCATTAACTTTACCGAGCACTGGAATATCGCTTGCGATACGTTCATCACCCCTATCATCGTAAAAACCCGTCAGTTTAATACCTAACTCAGGGTTATTGATGAGATTTTTCGATAGTTCTAGGCCCTGCGGTGTCATGCCGATAATGACAGCTTTAGTGGTGTGATAACCTTTTTTATGTAGATAGTAAATGACTGTAAATGCGACGAAGCGCCAAAGCAGTAATAAAATAAATGATCCGACAAACCAAAAACCTAAAATTAAACGTGAGAAATCGCTTCCAGTTTTTGTGAAATAACCAACTAAAGTTAAGCAGCCAACAGTTGAAGCCCAACAAAAAGCAGTATGTAGAGTTAAAACTCTAAGTTTTGTGGTTCGCCAACCGCTGTATATATCAAGGCTTTCAGCAATAAATGAATAAAAAATAACCCCTAAAAGTCCCACAGATATATAAGACATCGTAACGATATGTGAGTGAAACTTTAGTGTAATATACATTGTGATCAGTATTACTAAGCAATCTATCAGGCGGTAGAAAAATTTACCTTGATAGTTAGAAATACGGATCCTTCCTCTTTCACCCATTATAGAAGCTCCTAACCGCTCAATTATTAAGGTAACGAATAATAATTATTTTTTAGCAGTGCATTCTCATATTAAGCTCCGACGACTTCAACTGATCAGGTGCATCAAAAATAAGACGCGATGTGTGATATATGGAATGGGTGACTGTATTTTGGGTTTTTCAATTTGAGATAGAGTACGGAGAGTCGGATAAGGTGATGTAATCACTTGCTATTACTGCATTAACTTAATGTGGTCACCTTGTTAGACGACCGTTATATAAGAGCTAGCTAATGTTTAAATAAAAATAATGGGGGGCATTTACGGTGTAAGAATTAAGGCTAAATTTGGTTGTATTTTTATCTCTTCTTAATCTTATGGGTATTGCGACAGCTTAAGGGTAAGTCACGCTATATCGTGTGGGTTTATGATTCATTGCTAACACAAGGTTAAGTGAGACAGCCCCGAGCACAGACAGTGTGGCAATGGAAAACGAAACAAAAAAGGCAGAAGCAGCTAAAATTGAGCAATCTATAACCAACTGACTTTTGCCAACAGGGATCCCAAATTTATCTTGAATAAACAAACACAAGACATTAAAGCCACCCAAGCTGGAACGGTGACGAAAGAGAATTAACATGCCAAGACCCATTAATAATCCCCCGGCAATGGCGCAGTAAATTTCATTGACCATTTCCAAAGAAATTACCAAATAAAGATGGTCCGCAAAAATAGAGACTAGTGCGCCGGATAGCGCGCTGTTGATGGCAAAGCGATGACCAAATCGTTTCCAAGCCAAAATGTAAAAAGGGGTGTTAGCCAAAAAATAAATGCTACCAAATGAGGCTGGGACTAACTGGCTGATCAGCAGTGCTAAACCAGCGGTTCCACCTGTCAGTAAATGAGCGGACTGGAGAAAGAAGACGCCTTGTGCGACCAAAAAGGTTCCCGTTAAAATGGCAACCCAATCTTCTTTACGTGTGTGTGTTCGCATCGATAAATAATTTTAATAGCTAAGAATGGCGAGCATAGTAAAGAAAAAGTAATATTTTCGGTAGATAGAGAGTGAAAATTGAGGTAAACCTATGTAATTGCAGCTTTACAAGGTGTAAAGCAGAATGGTTGACATACTAACTCATCATTATCCAACTTACTGTTTAGCATGAGTTACCTCACTATCCATTATGAAAAAACTGCATGATAATTTCTGTAATTTGTTCTTTATGACCCAGATCAAATTATGTAGAATGTGCGCCATATTACGGTGACGAAAACGTTTGCTTTTGGTCGTTGTGTGGTTTTTTTGAAACTTTCAGTAAAATCTGAGTCAGGAGATACAGATGCTTAAGCGTGATATGAACATCGCAGATTACGATGCGGACCTGTTCGCAGCTATTCAAGAAGAGACTCTTCGTCAGGAAGAACACATTGAACTTATCGCTTCGGAAAACTACACAAGTCCACGTGTAATGGAAGCGCAAGGTTCACAGCTCACCAATAAATACGCTGAAGGTTACCCAGGTAAACGCTATTACGGTGGTTGTGAGTTTGTCGATAAAGTAGAAACACTGGCGATTGAACGTGCGTGTGAACTGTTTGGCGCAGACTATGCGAACGTGCAGCCGCATTCTGGCTCACAAGCAAACAACGCGGTTTATATGGCGTTGCTTAACGCAGGTGATACCGTATTAGGAATGAGCTTGGCACACGGTGGTCATTTGACTCACGGTTCTCCTGTCAACTTTTCCGGTAAGCTGTACAACATCATTCCTTATGGCATTGATGCAAAAGGTCAAATTAACTACGAAGAGATGGAAGCATTAGCGGTTGAGCATCAGCCAAAAATGATCATCGGTGGCTTCTCTGCTTATTCACAAGTTTGCGACTGGAAAAGAATGCGTGAAATTGCTGATAAAGTGGGCGCTTACTTGTTCGTTGATATGGCGCATGTAGCTGGTTTGATTGCGGCGGGTGTTTACCCTAACCCAGTTCCTCATGCCCACGTAGTGACGACCACTACCCACAAAACACTGGCAGGTCCTCGTGGTGGCCTTATTCTTTCGAATGCAGGTGAAGACTTATATAAGAAGCTTAACTCAGCCGTATTCCCTGGTGGTCAAGGTGGTCCTTTAATGCACGTTATCGCAGGTAAAGCGGTCGCGTTCAAAGAAGCTCTAGAACCAGAGTTCAAAGAGTATCAAAAACGCGTTGTCGCCAATGCGAAAGCGATGGTGGCCGAGTTTTTGGCTCGTGGTTACAACATTGTTTCAGGTTCCACAGAAAATCACCTGTTCCTTGTCGATTTGATCGATAAAAATATTACAGGTAAAGATGCTGATGCGGCATTGGGTGCGGCTAACATTACAGTGAACAAAAACTCTGTACCGAATGATCCGCGTAGCCCATTTGTGACTTCTGGCATCCGAGTGGGTTCTCCATCAATTACTCGCCGTGGTTTTACTGAAGCTGATGCGAAAGCACTAGCTGGATGGATGTGTGATATTTTGGACAACATGGGTGATGAATCTGTTATTCAAGCAACGAAGGCAAAAGTGTTAGAAATTTGTAAGCGTTTGCCTGTATACGCGTAGTTTTACGCACAATAAAATAAAAGCTCCTAATATTCAGGAGCTTTTTTATTTGGTCATTATTTATTTTATTGAGCGCCAATAAGAAGAAGTGGCCTCTCGCTGTTGAATGTGCTCTGCAGAACTATTTTGCAATGCTGAGCAATGTGCCTGACTTACATTGAAAAGAGTAATATTTAGTGCTCTCGTTAAATTTGCCTAAACCTTCACCATCACAATACTCAATATTAATATTGCGCATAGTATCAAGTGTCTTTTCGCTATTTAAGGCAAACTTAGAGCCGTCAGCGCAGACAATACGAACGCGGCCATCATCACTCACAGAGTAAATGTTGACTTCAGTATTACAAAGCTCAAAGGAGGCTTCACGATAGTTATCTTGCTGAGTATTAGACGCACAACCGGCCATTAAAGTGGCTGTAACAAGTGCTAATGTACTGATCGTTTTCATATTAATAAATCCCTAGCTTTGTTATCTATTTTCTATGTCGTTAGCCTATAGAACATAGAATCAATATTCAAGCTTCAATCATTAACCGAGCAGAGTCTCAAAAACCGATGAGTGAACATCGGCTTGATTGAACTTATGCTGTGTGGTTATTTCACTTCTAGCCCTTTGGCTTGCATATCCGCATGATAGGAGGAACGTACGAACGGGCCACAGGCGGCGTGAGTAAATCCAAGCTCTAGTGCGATCTCTTTAAGTTCGTCAAATTCAGACGGTGGAACGTAGCGTTCAACTGGCAGGTGATGGCGACTCGGTGCTAAATATTGACCAAGAGTAAGCATTGTGACGTCGTGAGCTCGAAGATCTTTCAATACTTCCACGATCTCTTCTTTTGTTTCACCAAGCCCCATCATGATGCCTGATTTGGTAGGGATACTTGGATGTTGTTGCTTGAATTTCTTCAACAGTTCCAGTGACCATTTATAGTTTGCCCCAGGACGCGCCTTACGATATAGGCGTGGTGCAGTTTCTAAGTTGTGGTTAAACACATCCGGTGGGTTATCTTTGAGTAGTTCAAGGGCGATATCCATTCGGCCACGAAAATCCGGTACTAACGTTTCGATACGGATCTCTGGGTTTAATGCTCGAATTTCACGGTTACAGTCGGCAAAATGTTGGGCACCACCATCACGTAGGTCATCACGGTCAACTGAGGTGATAACCACGTATTTCAACTTCATATCCTTAATGGTTTGCGCGAGTTTTTGTGGTTCGTTTGTCTCTGGGGCATTTGGCCGTCCATGAGCAACGTCACAAAATGGGCACCGTCTTGTACAGATGGCGCCTAAAATCATAAAGGTGGCGGTTCCGTGGTTAAAGCATTCTGCTAGGTTAGGGCAAGACGCTTCTTCACACACCGAATGGAGATTATTTTTACGCATTGCCGATTTGATCTCTTGGATGCGTTGGCTATCACTCGGCAGCTTAATTTTCATCCACTCGGGCTTACGCAAAACTTCTTTTTGTTCGGCGGCTGGCATATTTTTTACAGGAATTAATGCCATTTTATCAGCGTCGCGGTATTTAACGCCTTTTTCCATTTGGATCGGTTTGCTCATGCTTTTTACCTTTGAAGAGGTGCTTCTGTGCTGAATTCTACTTGCTCGTAAGCCAATATGTTAACGAGTTCTATTATAAGTTGTTTTTCTACGGTTTGTAGTTCTGTCGGGCCGCCCAGTTCACTGACTTGGGCCATTTCTAAACCCTGATAGCCACAAGGGTTAATGCGTAGGAAAGGGGAGAGATCCATGTTGACGTTTAGCGCTAAACCATGAAACGAACAACCTTTACGGATCCGTAACCCAAGAGAGCAGATTTTTTTCCCTTTGACATAGACACCAGGGGCATCCGGTCTTGCGGCTGAGTCAATACGGTATGCTTGCAAGGTATTGATCACGATCTGTTCAATTTTGGTCACTAATTCTCTTACACCTAATTTTTTGCGGCGCAAATCGATCAAGAAATAAGCCACCAGTTGGCCTGGACCATGGTAGGTAACTTGGCCGCCTCGGTCACTTTGTACCACTGGAATATCGCCAGTATTGAGAAGATGCTCAGCTTTACCTGCTTGGCCTTGGGTAAAAACTGGTTGATGCTCGACAAGCCAAACCTGATCCGGTGTGCTTTCGATTCTTGTATCGGTAAATTCATGCATAGCTTCCCATACAGGAAGGTATTCTTGGCGACCCAGACGTTTTACAACAAGCGAATTTAACATCAGCGTGACTCATCTACCGTATAAATAAAGTTTTTGGATTATAAACTTCTTCCAGCGAATGGACTACTAATGAGGACGATAAATTTGTCCTTAGTGTGATGGGGTATATGCTATCTATATGAT
>NZ_CAWNMS010000059.1:0-27128 GCF_963875605.1 Vibrio sp. V04_P4A5T148 | reverse complement strand
ATTCTATAGAGTGCTGATACTTAATTGGATTATGGCTAGTAATGAAATTTATTCTCGATAAATGGCAGTTCATGCGGCCTTAACCGAGTAATAAGAGAGTGGCAGCGATAGCAAAATAGTGAAGAAACATCACTCTGCTTGCATTGATTTGTTGGCGTGAATGTCACTTACGATGATTTTTAGCAGTCAGCTGCGAAAAATACTCAACACCCTACGTTTCAGGGCATTAAGTTTGTATTTAGTTCACTGTAAACAGTGTGAGGTAGATAAAGAAAAAGGCCAGAAACTCAGCTTCTAAAATCCAAGAGATCACTGCGCAACGTATTATTTTGGTTCAAAAACCCTTCATGGAACGTCGTGCCTACGCCACATTTGTTCAGCAGTGGCCAGCCCCATTTGAGTCATTAATGGTGACCTCTAGCGGAGAGACATTTTTCGATTATCTTGATGAGGATTTCACCGTTGATGTTGTACTGAGTGCGCTATTAGACGATTTTGTGCGAGTCCGCGACTACCCAGCACAAGGATTTCAGATTGAGCAAACGCTCCCAGACGATGTGACACTTGCTTACCAAGTTCTGAGTCAATTTGAGTGGTAACACAAGTTGTGGGGCATACAAAATAGATAGGGAGGCTTAAACCTCCCTATCGAATAATTTGTTCAAGGCGCAGAAGTAATGAATTTACTTACCCAAGGCTTCTTTATAGTGCTGACGACATACCGACACGTATTTATCGTTACCACCAATAGAGACTTGATCACCTTCGGCAATCGCCACTCCATGTTCATCGGTGCGAATGACCATGTTCGCTTTACGGCCACAATGACAAATTGTTTTCAATTCCACCAGCTTATCGGCCCAAGAAAGTAGATATTTACTCCCTTCAAATAGCTCACCTAAGAAATCGGTACGCAAGCCATAGCACAGTACCGGAATGCCGATTTTATCGACCACTTCAGTCAATTGATAGACTTGATCTTTGGTTAAGAATTGGCACTCATCAACCAAAATGCAGTGACGCTTTTGTTGCTCGTGCAGTGCGTTGATCTCATCATACAAATTCGTTTCAGCGGTAAAAAGCTGGGCGTCTGATTCCAATCCTATTCTTGAACTTACTTTACCAACACCATAGCGGTCGTCGATGGCAGCGGTATAGATCACGGGCGTCATACCACGCTCTTGGTAGTTGAAAGAAGATTGTAGAAGAGTGGTTGATTTACCTGCATTCATCGCAGAGTAATAGAAATACATTTGAGCCAAAAGAGAGATTCCTGTCACTAAGTCAATTGGCGAGAGAACAAGGTTCACTCAAATAAAAAAGGATAACCCTACGCGGGGGCAAAAAAGAGGGTGACTTTCGCCACCCTGTTACCGTTGCGTTTATTGCGCTTTTTCTTTTGCGACCGTCACCGCAATCGCCAACTCTTCGAGCGACGCTGGGTTAGCCAGACTCGGTGCATCCGTTAGCAAGCAAGCGGCTGCGGTTGTTTTAGGGAAGGCAATCACATCGCGAATATTTTCCGTACCACACAACAGCATCACCAAACGGTCAAGACCAAATGCAAGACCTGCGTGTGGTGGCGTACCAAATTTCAGCGCATCCAATAGGAAGCCGAATTTCAGTTGTTGCTCTTGCGCATCAATACCTAAAATATCAAACACCACAGATTGCATTTCAGCATTGTGAATACGCACCGAGCCACCGCCCACTTCATAGCCGTTTAATACCATGTCGTAAGCATTTGAATTTGCAACCGCTGGGTTGGCTTGCAGCTCTTGCGCGGTTAAGTTAAGTGGCGCGGTAAATGGGTGATGCATAGCATGCAAGTTACCTTCGTCATCTTCCTCAAACATTGGGAAATCAACAACCCATAGTGGAGCCCATGAATTTTCATTGGTGATCGCCAGATCTTTACCCAATTTCAAACGCAGCGCACCCAAGGCTTCAGTCACCACTTTTATTTTATCGGCACCAAACAAAATGATGTCGCCAGACTTAGCGTGAGTGCGTTGTAAAATACCTTCCACAATGTCAGCCGAAAGGAATTTCGCGACCGGAGATTGAACGCCCTCTAAGCCAGCAGCGCGGTCATTGACTTTCATCCACGCCAAACCTTTCGCGCCATAAATACCAACAAACTCAGCGTAGCTATCAATTTGCTTACGAGTTAATGCCGCGCCACCCGGTACACGAATAACCGCCACGCGTCCTTTAGCATCATTAGCTGGGCCAGAGAAAACATTGAAATCCACATCTTTTACAAGGTCTGCAACATCAACCAATTCCAGTGGGTTACGCAGATCCGGCTTGTCGCTACCATAGCGACGCATCGCTTCGCTGTATGGCATCACAGGGAAATCGCCTAAGTCTACATTTAGTAACTCAAGCCACATATTGCGAACCATTTTTTCAGTCACTTCACGCACTTGGTCGGCCGTCATAAATGACGTTTCAATATCGATTTGAGTAAATTCTGGTTGACGGTCAGCACGTAAATCTTCATCACGGAAACATTTTACGATTTGATAGTAACGGTCAAAGCCTGACATCATCAGCAACTGTTTAAACAGTTGTGGCGATTGAGGAAGTGCATAGAAACTGCCTTTGTGCACACGACTTGGCACTAAGTAGTCACGAGCCCCTTCCGGCGTTGCTTTCGTCAAAACTGGCGTTTCAATATCGAGGAAACCGTGTTCATCAAGGAAGCGGCGTACAAAGCTAGACGCTTTAGCGCGCAGCTTAATACGATCACTCATTTCTGGACGGCGTAGATCTAAGTAACGATATTTTAGACGTTGCTCTTCTGAGTTCTTTTGGTTGAAATCCAGTGGTAAAACATCACTGCGGTTGATAATAGAAATCCCACTCGCGAGAATTTCTACTTCGCCAGTCGCCATCTCTTTATTGATTTGACTTTCTGGACGCGCGCGTACTTCACCAGTTAGCTTAATGCAGAATTCATTACGCAGTTGATTAGCTACTGCAAATACATCCGCCATATCTGGATCAACCACCACCTGAACGATGCCTTCACGATCTCGCATATCAATAAAGATAAGACCGCCTAAATCACGACGGCGATTAACCCAGCCGCACAACTCCACAGTTTGTCCTGCGAGGGACTTGTTCAGGTGACCACAATAATGGCTACGCATAATGAATTTCCCAATCTCTAATTAGTTATCAATTCTAAGCCGCTCAGCGTCATTATCTGAGCAGCGCAAAGTTCCATTTATACGCTGAAAGATGTGCAAAATCGACCTTCCAGAATACAATTTGTTGTGTTTTATCAAGGGTTGCTGCTTTTTAAATCAATAATCAACCAAAATAGCAACACCGCTGAGAAATTGCGGCTGATTATAGCGTTAAAATACCAAAATCATCAAAACTCTCGTAGAGTATTTATTTTTAGTAATGGATGAAAGGTCAGTATGATGAATTTACCACTGCGACTCGGCCTTACCATGTGGTCACACGCGGGCTGGCAAAGTACGTTTTACGGCGCGGGAACGCCTGCTGCGCAGCGTCTTGAAAAGTATGCGAGGGTTTTTCATACCGTAGAAGGCAACACTACTTTCTATGCGTCACCTTCCATGAACACAGTGCAGAACTGGCGCGCCGCCACTCATGATGATTTTCGGTTTACGTTCAAACTGCCCAAAGCTATTACCCACGAACATAAGCTCACTGGCTGCCAAGATCAGTTAAAAAATTTTATGATGCTCATGGAGCCTCTGCACTCTCGTGTTGGATTATGGACCATCCAACTGCCAGCTACTTTTGGCCCACAGCACTTAGAGCAGTTGAAAAAATTCTGCGCCTATTTTCCCGCAGGTTTTCCACTGAGTGTTGAAGTGCGGCACCTTGAGTTTTTTGCTAAGGGAGAAGCTGAAAAAGCGCTTAATCAATGGTTAGTTGAATCGTCGGTTGACCGAATCATTATGGATAGTCGTCCTATCTTTTCGGCCAAACCGACGACCGACGTCATCATTGATGCTCAGAAAAAGAAACCTAAAGTCCCTGTTCACGCCATTGCCACGGCACAAACGCCGATGATCCGTTTTATCGGCCACCCAGAATTAGAGGCCAATTACCCCTTTTTTGAAGCGTGGATGACCAAACTGCCACATTGGATCGAACAAGGAAAACAACCTTATCTTATGGTCCACACGCCAGACAATATTGAAGCCCCATTATTAGCCGCCGAGCTATACCAACAGCTGCAACAACGACTCACATTACCTACATTGACAACATTTCCAGCCCAAGATGACCAGCACCAAATCACCCTATTTTGATGATCGCGTGCGAGGTTAATGACACGCGCACACTTTTCTCTTAGAATGTGCGCCTTTTTTAAGGTAGCGCGACGGTCAGCATTGCTTTTTACGCATCGCCATGAGGTACATTATGAGCCATCATAAAGACATCATTTTTTCTGCTCCAATCGATAAAATTGGTGATTTTACGTTTGATGAACGAGTTGCTGAAGTCTTCCCTGATATGATTCAGCGCTCTGTGCCGGGGTACAGCAATATTATCTCTGCAATCGGCATGTTAGCTGAGCGCTTTGTTAAGCCACACTCTACTATTTATGATCTGGGTTGCT
Source organism: Vibrio sp. V04_P4A5T148 (assembly GCF_963875605.1). Taxonomy (NCBI): domain Bacteria; kingdom Pseudomonadati; phylum Pseudomonadota; class Gammaproteobacteria; order Vibrionales; family Vibrionaceae; genus Vibrio; species Vibrio sp. V04_P4A5T148. The sequence goes on along the minus strand of NZ_CAWNMS010000059.1, from coordinate 22,516 downwards.
CTTTAGGGGCGGCTACGCTTTCGATGCGTCGTCATATTCACCAAGAAGGTTGTAAAATTGTAGCGGTTGATAACTCGTCCGCCATGGTTGAACGATGCAAGCTGCACATTAACGCCTATCGTTCGGATACGCCTGTCGAGGTGATTGAAGCCGACATCCGTGAGATTGAAATTCATGATGCCTCAGTGGTGGTGCTCAATTTTACGCTGCAATTTCTATCGCCAGAAGATAGGCTCGCACTGCTTGAAAAAATCTACGTGGGTCTTCGCCCCGGTGGCATACTGATTTTATCTGAAAAGTACATTTTTGAAGATGAAACGGCGCATGATCTGCTAATTGACCTTCACCATGATTTCAAGCGAGCCAATGGTTACAGCGAATTAGAGATCAGTCAAAAACGCAGTGCGATTGAAAATGTGATGCGCCCAGACTCCATCACAACACATAAAGCTCGCTTTAAAAAAATTGGCTTTTCAAGCTATGAAATGTGGTTCCAGTGTTTCAACTTTGGTTCAATGTTCGCCATTAAATAATAGAATGCCGTTTTGGCTTTTTTCCCTAGAAGGCCCAAAACCTGACCAGCCATTTATCTAGGATCTTTTTACCTCATCTAGGAATACGCTTTGCATGTTTAACTTTGCCAATTTTTATCAACTGATCGCTCAAGATACCCGTCTCCAACCTTGGCTAAACGTTTTGCCACAACAGTTGACGGACTGGCAAAATGCAGAGCATGGCGACTTTGACCGCTGGGTTCGTGCGTTAAATAAAATCCCCTCGGGTACACCTGATCTGATTGAGCTCAAACAGTCAGTCACTCTCTCAAATAGCACACCGCTGGCGTTAGGCGAACAGAAAAAATTGGAAAGTTTGCTTAAAACTTTTCATCCTTGGCGCAAAGGACCCTATCACTTACACGGTATCCATATCGACACTGAATGGCGATCCGATTGGAAATGGGACCGCGTATTGCCCCACATTTCACCGCTGAAAGACCGTTCCGTGCTGGATGTTGGCTGTGGTAATGGTTATCACATGTGGCGTATGCTTGGCGAAGGTGCTCGCCTGTGTGTGGGTATCGACCCTTCGCACCTGTTTTTAGTGCAGTTTGAAGCGGTGCGTAAACTATTGGGTGATGACCAACGTGCTCATCTTCTGCCACTAGGCATTGAACAATTACCCGAATTGAATGCCTTTGACACCGTATTTAGCATGGGTGTCCTATACCATCGACGCTCACCGCTAGATCATCTGATCCAATTGAAAAATCAGTTGGTCGCAGGGGGCGAATTGATTCTTGAGACGCTGGTGATTGAAGGCGACGAAAATGCTGTTTTAGTACCTGTCGACCGCTACGCACAAATGCGTAACGTCTACTTTTTCCCTTCCGCAAAAGCGCTCAAAGTGTGGCTTGAGAAATGTGGTTTTGGTGACGTGCGTATCGTTGATGAGAGCGTCACCTCCGTTGATGAACAACGGACAACTCAATGGATGACGCACAACTCATTACCCGACTATCTTGACCCAAACGACCCAAGCAAAACCGTAGAAGGGTATCCCGCACCACGACGCGCTATTTTGGTAGCAAAAAAACTATAATTGACACAGTTTTAACGCTTGGCTATGCGTATAATACTACCCTTGTCAAAGGATGCCGTACGCATCCTTTTTTATCAGCTAAATTTTGTTAGCTAAACTTCGGTTTATCCGTATTCATTACAAACACATAAGGTCGCAAATGTTTAAGTCTGTAGCCCCCGTCATTGCCATTGCCTTACTGTCAGGTTGCACTCTAACCAATGGTGAACAATACCACCAAGCTACCCTCGCAGCGATTCAAGCTTCCGAATCGAACCTCAGCAACACAATGACCAACCTTGAGCTTCAGCTAAGTAACCAGACTGATTACATTGAAAGCCTTGAAAACCAAATATCAAAACTCGATCGAAAACTAACAAAACTTAAGCAGATCACGACCAATACCCAACAAAAACGTGTAGAAGCAACCAGTAATGATGATGTGATAATTCCAGTCGCTACACCCTCTATTCAAAAATCACGCTATGACGTCATTTTAGGTGAAGTCGAAAAAGTCACGATTGATTCGATCAAACAAACCTTTGATGCTCGAGTTGATACAGGGGCCGCCACCTCTTCACTCAATGCGATTGATATTGAAGAGTTTGAACGTAATGGGAAAAACTGGGTGCGCTTTCATCTTTCCGATGGTGATAGAGCAACAGACGAGAGTAACTGGATTGAATCACCCATTATTCGCTACGTTAAAATTCGCCAATCGACCAACGATGAGATGGAACGCAGAGCCGTTGTTGAGCTGTGGGTAAAATTAGGCAGTATTCACGAAAAAGCACAGTTCACCTTGGCTGATCGCTCTCAAATGAGCCATCCTATTCTTCTAGGCCGCGAGTTTATTCGTGATATCGCGTTAGTCGATGTCAGTCGCAAGTATATCCAAACCGAAACTAAATAGTAGCAAGGACATTTATGACGTCACGAGTTCCATTTTATCTATCCGTTTTATTGCTGATAGTGGCAGGAATCACACTGAGTGTAGTTCGCCACCAAACTTATGGGGTGCCATGGACACCCGGGGAAACTCGCCAAATTTGGGATATTGAAGCACGTGTTGAATTCAATGCGTTAGGCAAAGAAGCCAAAGTCTCTTTAGCTGCGCCTCATACTCAAGATGGATATACCTTGATCAATGAATCGTCATCATCACCAGGTTATGGCGTAGCTTACGTTACGACTGACACGGGCAAACGTGTTGAGTGGTCAATCCGCAAAGCAACTGGCCCACAAACGATTTACTACAAAAGCCAATTTTTAGTCGATCCTCAAGCGAAAGCGGCCCCTATCCCCCCCATCGGTGATGTGGTCAAGCCAACCTTTGACGGCCCAGAAGAAGCAGCGGCTATCGCATTAATTGAACGAGCGAATCAACGCTCGGCGGATAACATCACTTTTACCCGCGAACTGATTAAAAATCTCAATGACGCCGATAGCCAAAACGCCTCTTTGCTGCTTAATAAAATGAGCAAAGTGGACGCCACACAAAAACTGCTGTCATACTCTCAAATTCCCAATAAAGTCGTTGGTGTTATTCAGCTCGAAGATGGTCGCCGCCGTCAAACGATTCAACACATGAACGAAATATGGAATGGCGATCAGTGGGTACTTTTTAACCCTGAAACGGGTACGCAGCCCAACCACCCTAACCTACTGGTTTGGGATGAATCCAACGTTTCACTGCTGGATGTCACGGGTGGGCAAAACAGCCAAGTTCACTTCACTATGCTGTCTCAAGACGTTTCACCTCAAACGGCAACCAATAATAAAATTGAGGCCGACAAACTCTTAAACTTCTCTATTCACAGTTTGCCGCTTGAAGAGCAAGCGATGTTCAAGACCATCATGTTGATTCCTATCGGCGCATTAATTGTGGTGTTCTTGCGGGTGATTATTGGGCTAAAGACCTCAGGTACTTTCATGCCGGTACTGATCGCCGTGGCGTTTGTTCAAACTCAATTACTGACAGGTATCGTGGGCTTTCTGCTTATCGTCGGAACAGGTTTGATCATTCGTAGCTATTTATCGAAATTGAACCTGCTACTGGTAGCACGGATATCGGCGGTCATCATTGCGGTAATACTCATCATCTCTGTCTTTACCGTCGTTGCCTTTAAGATCGGCCTCACCGAAGGGTTATCCATTACCTTCTTCCCGATGATCATTCTCTCTTGGACCATCGAACGCATGTCGATTCTGTGGGAAGAAGAAGGAGCAAAAGAGGTGATTTTACAAGGTGGCGGCTCGCTCTTTACTTCCATCTTAATCTACTTAGCAATGACTAACTCTTATGTGCAACACCTAACCTTTAATTTTATTGGCTTACAGCTGATCGTATTGGCTGCCATTCTGCTATTAGGGACCTATACTGGATACCGTTTAACTGAACTTCGCCGTTTTAAACCGTTAGCCGAGGAGTAAAGATGTTTTCATTATCCGAATACACTTCTCCATTTAAGCTACGTCGTAAAGGCATTATGGGCATGAACAAGCGCAACCATAGCTACATTGGTCGCTATAACGATCGCTCAAAATACCCATTGGTTGATGATAAGTTACAAACTAAATTGATTGCGCAGCGTGCGGGTTGTACTGTGCCAAAACTGATTGGTGTGATCAGTAATCAAGCGGATGTGAAGTCGATCCATGCCATGGTTAAAGAGTGGCCGGGCTTTGTGATAAAACCTGCACGCGGAAGCGGTGGTAAAGGAATTTTAGTGATTATGTCGCACAAGGATGGTGTGTACACTAAACCTTCTGGTGCGACCATCAACCAGCAAGATGTTGAGCGCCACATCAGTAATGCCTTGGCCGGACTATTTTCACTAGGCGGTAAAAATGATGTTGCTGTGGTTGAAAACCTAATTAAGTTTGACGATTGTTTCGAAGGCTTTAGCTATGAAGGTGTGCCTGATGTACGCATTATTGTCTTCAAAGGCTACCCCGTCATGGCGATGATGCGCCTTTCGACTTCGGCTTCTGATGGTAAAGCCAACTTACACCAAGGCGCTGTTGGCGTAGGTCTTGATATTGCGACAGGAAAAGCAGTACGAGCCGTGCAGTTTAATTTACCCATCACTGAGCACCCAGATACCGGCAAAGAGCTCTCAACGCTGCAAGTACCACATTGGAAGAAGCTACTCACCTTAGCCTCTAGCGCTTGGGAAATGACCGGCCTTGGTTATATGGGAACCGACATGGTGTTGGATAAAGAAGAAGGACCAATGGTACTTGAGCTTAACGCTCGCCCAGGGCTGGCTATCCAGATAGCCAATGGCGCAGGGCTGCTACCACGCTTGCAGCATATTGAAAGTTTAGGTACGCAACTTATCTATCCCAGCCCCGAAGAACGCGTGGCTTATGCCGCAAAGCAATTCGGTTCAGGTGAGGTAAGCGAGTAACTCTCACCCAATTTAATCACTAAAAAGCCCAATCTCTATCAGGAGTATTGGGCTTTTTTATTAGCGATGGAGGCAATGCTTACAGCATTTCGGCCATCTGCTGTGCTTCTGATTTTGGTTTTTCAGTTTGACCAAAACCCCGTAGACCGACCACATGAACGTGTTCGTGATCTTTAAACACTTTGCGCACTAATTTATAGGTCGTGCCTTTCTCAGGGCTAATATTCTCTGGCGCAGCAATTAAAAGTTGCATATCTAGACGCTCGCACAGTTCAAACAAGGTTGAAATGGATTTGGCATCCAAACGCGCCGCTTCATCTAAAAACAGTAAACGGCATGGAACGATGTCTTTACTGCGTAGACGACGAGATTCCTCTTCCCAACTTTGAATCACCATCAATAAAATAGACTGCCCAGTACCAATCGCTTCACCAGTCGATAACGCGCCCGATTCCGCTTGCAACCAGCCATCGGATCCGCGATTTACTTCAACACTCAACTCTAAGTAGTTACGGTAATCCAATAGCTCTTCACCCAATACTTGCGGTGAACGTTGCCCCATATCGATATGCGGGTTAACACGCTGGAACAATTTCGCCATCGCCTCGGAGAAGGTATAACGAGTACTCTCAAACAGATCTTTATGCTGACTCTGTTTTTCAGATAATCCCGCGAGTAGGATTTCATGGCTCTCGCGTACTTTCACGTTAAGGCGAACGCCTTTCACCTGACCAAAGTTAATGTTAGACAAACCTTGGTTGAGCATCCGAATACGATTTTGCTCACGTTGAATGGTTTTTTTGATGATGCTGGCCACCGATTCAGAGCTGATCGCTAAACGGTTTTCACGTTGAGTCAACTCTTCAGTTAGACGCGCAAGCTCTACTTCCATCTCTTCAATCGCTTCAACAGGATCATCAGTGCGAATGATGTCCTGGCGAATACGCTCACGCAGATGTTGATACACGGCGATGTAGAACAAAACTTTGCGTTCTGGATGTGCGTTATCTTCCGACAAACGCAGCGCATCGCGTAGGTCGTCATTGCTTGCGACTGCTAAACGCAGCGCGCCCAACGATTTATCTGACATGGAACGCAGTTCATCGGCCGATAAATACGCCAGCTCACGTTTATGCAAGCGGCGCTCAACATCGTGATCACGCGCCAAACGTAATACAGAGCACCACCCTGCTTTTGCATTCACCACAAATGTGCGCAGATCTTGATAATCTTTCTGCACCTTTTTCAACCGTTTAACTAATGCTTTCATTTCAAGATCAGTTGCGGTTAGTGTACGTTCATACTCGCTCTTACGGGTACGTGAGGCATGCAGACGCTGTTGCAATTCATCACGACGACGTTCAGCACGCTCTTGCGCACCTTCATCGGCATGCACACCAAACTCTTGTAGCTCCTGCTTGAACTCTTGAACCGTTTCCAACTTAGCTTGATGCGAGCTTTTTAAGGCCGCTAACACTTGGTTATATTGGTTCATTTGGCTTTGAGCCTGTTTGAGCTCATCACGAGTACGGGTACGGGCGCTTTCTGCCTCGACCAATTTGTTTTTGAGCTGCTCACTTAGCTCGCTGCTTTTACTGAGCAGATCAACCGAATCGGAATAGCTAAAATAGTGGCGGCGTTCAATCACGTCTGAAAGTGCAAAGATCTGCACTTTCAATGTCTGAAGAGCTTGATCCGCTTGCTGATATTGTGCAGTGAGTGCATCAAATTGCTGCGGGTCAACCTCAAGCGCTGAAGCAAGCTGCTCTAACTCCGCGATGGCTTTACCGTGCGAGCTTAAAAACGCTTTCGCTTCCGCCAATTGATTAATGTTCAGCTCAGCTTCATCGAAACGTGCTTGCAATGCCTCATCTTCAATGAGCAACATGTTAGGAGCCAGCTTATCGAGCATCGTTAACGCGTGTTTGCTTAGCTGTAACTGGTTGCGTTGCTGCTGTTCTTTTGCATCCAATTCAGCCAATACACGGACCAGTTGATTACGTTGCTCACGTGCCGCTTGCAACGCTTGTTCTGGATCCGCTTCAAAAGCAACTTGGATGTGTGAAGCAACAAATTGATTAAAGCTGTGGTATAGACGTTGCAGTTTTTGTGAATCAAACGCCGCTTTTGCGTGCTCTTCCACCACTTCTTCGCGCTCGTTACGCAGTAACTCTAAACGTTGTTCGCGCGCGGCTCGGCCAAAGAGTGGGATCTCAGGTAAACGAGAATAACGCATTTGGCGGTTATTGAGCTGAACACATACCGCTCCTTCCAATTCGTCAGCATTGAACGAGCTATCATCAAAGGCATCGACATCCCCTTCAATGATGTACAGATCTTCTGGGCAGTCATCAAGCTCTACCAGCTTCTCTTTGATGCCAGATAAATCCGAAACTACAATCGCATGGCGAGCTGGACCGTACATGGCACTGAAATAAGGTGCATCGTCAATCGTGATGTCATCGTAAATTTCAGACAATAAAACGCCGCCTAAGCTATCCGCTAATCCTTTCAAGCGAGGATCATTTGAACCACCAGGAGACGCCAAGCGCTCGATTTCATTTTCAAGCTGCGCGCGACGTTCTGCCAGCTTATCTTTAGCGATTGATTGTGCTTTTTCTTGCTCAAGCACTTGCTGCATCTGCGCCATCACAGCTTGGCTATTTTCTAATGTTGCACCACTTTGTTCGCGTAAGGTATGCAATGCATCGTTGGCAGCAATCCAAGTCGGAGCGATCGATTCCAGTCGTTGAATTTCAGCCTGTTTATCTTGCTCGGTACGGCGCTGCTCACTGCGCTGTTCACGCAGCGCTTCTTGTTCATATTCCAGCGATTCAATCAGAGCGGCGTGGCGCTCGCGCTCTTGCTCTAGTGCTAGCTCATCGTGCAAGTCAATATGGTGTTGCTTTTGGTATTCAGCCACGGACTGACGCGCCACTTGCTGCTGATTTAAGCGACGTTCCAGATCTCGCTGCTGCGCATACCACTGTGCTTCATTTTGGCTGATTTGCTGGGCGTTACGCGCTTGCTGCATGATGGCTTTTGCATGCTGAGCGGCATCGTGACGAGGCACCTCACCCACTACACTACGCACCAGTTGCAGTGCCTGCTCAAACTGTTCGACTGCGGCCGAAGACATGTCCAGTTTATGCTTTAACGCTAATAAGGTGGTGGTGTTAGCGTCTTGCTGATGCTTGAGATCAGAAACCTGCGCTTGGGCACGCTCTGGTGTTAACTGATCATCATCTAGCAATTGTTTGGCTTTATCGAGCGCCTGTACGGCTTGTTGATATTGCAATGCTCGCGTTTGTTGAACATCTAATGCTTGTTGGTAATCGGCCAGTTGACTCTTTAAGCTATCGACCTCATCTTCAGAGATAATCGCTTGCTCTTCAGCCATCATGACGCGCTCTTGCGCCTCTTCCACCACCATCATCTGCTCTTCAAGGCGAATAGTGAGCTCTTGCAAATCCTCTTGATAGCGTTCAATTTTCTCTTGCTGACGCAGTGCGTTTTGCACCAGTTGCAAGTGATCAGAAGCGGCTTGGTGATCTTGTTCTAAGGTAGATTCTTGCTCTAACAGCAGTTCAAGCTCTTCTTGAACTTGATTGAGTAATCGATTTTGCTCAATCAATGTATGGCGAGAACCGAACAACTCGTTACGCAACGCGAGCGTTTGATCTAGCTTATTGTGGCGATCGTTGGCGTGGCGCATGTAATCCGCGGCCACGTAATTTGTCGATTCGGTAATCAGGTGCTTGAAGAGATCGCGATCCGCTTGCGTGGTTTTGATCGCTTCTAATGTCATGCGGTTTTCACGCAACGCCGATTCCATATCTTGGAATGCTTTCTTCACACCACCATTTTGTGGCAACAGATAATCACGCAACGAGCGAGTAATGGCACTGGAAATACCGCCGTATAAAGAAGCCTCAATCAAGCGATAGAATTTTGAACGGTCACTGCTGTTACGCAGTTTTTTCGGCACCACGCCAAATTCAAACATTTGCGCGTGATAATCCACAATGGAGCTAAATGCTTTAAAATGCGCCCCTTCAATTTTCGCGACAATCTCTTTCACTTCATTGAGTTGACGCACGCGCGCGTGGTTGTCTGAGACATTTTCAATCAGCACATCGGTTGGTTTGACATGGCTTGGCAAGCCTTGAATCACAAACGGTTTGATATCAACTTTTTTATCGCGCCCCGCCACCTGTTGTAGCTTAACGCCAAACAGTAAACGCTGTTTGCGTGAATTCACTACATCCAACGCGGCGTAACATGCGCCCGCTTGCAGTTTACCGTATAAGCCTTTATCGCGAGACGCTTGTGAGCTGCCCGCTTCGGTGGTGTTTCTAAAATGGAGCAAACTTTGATCTGGGATCAAGGTGGTGATAAATGCCGCCATGGTGGTCGATTTGCCCGCACCGTTACCGCCTGACAAGGTGGTAACTAATCCATCAATATCAAAAGTACGAGCAAAAAAGCCGTTCCAATTGATCATGGTTAGCGATTGATATTTACCTCTCTCAATCATGCTTCACCTTCCCATTCTGTTTGCTCGTTAACATTTTGTTCTTCAATCTCGTCTTCGTTATCCAGCAAGCTGCCTTGATTCGGTTCTTGGGCGTGGACAACCGCTTCACCATCGCGGATCAAACGCAGTTGCGCTTCACGCATGTCGTCACCAATGCGCACATCGGCACCAAAACGAAATACGGCTTCGCTAATGCGGAATTTATTGGTATCACCTAAATGGATGATCATCCCCAAACGACGTAAACGACGCAGTGAGGTACGCACTTTTTCAAACAGCTTTTCTTTATCTAAGTCTGAACCGCTGGCTCGGTTGGTGACGAGCTTCATCAGTTTTTTTTCATCGGCCAGAGACAGTAGCTCTTCGTACAATTCTTGATTAGTAAAGATGCCTTCGTGCGCAAGGCGTTCAGGACTCAAATAAAGAAAACAGAGCACTTTGCCGACCAGCATATCCAACTCAGACAGCACGCTACGATTGATTAAAGCAGTAGAACGAGGACGCAGGTAAAAAAAGCCTTCCGGCGCTTTGACTAATTCGGTGTTATAGCGTTGGTAAAACAGCGCTAAATCGGGCTCAAAATCCAATAAAAAGGTGTGATTATCCAAATCATCACTAGAAACATGACGCCCAGCTCGAAGCTGGCTATCTAGCGCAGGAAATAAAGGATTTGAAATCGCTTTAGCCAGATTTTCTGGCATGTATTCATTAATATCTGTCGATGACATTTGCTTGTACCTTTGCACCAAAATCGTTGATCGCTTGCCAGTCAGGTTGGATGGCTTGGTAATCTTGCTCTGAGTAGCCAAGCCTCACCGCTTGATCAACAATAATTCGCGCTAAATCAAAATGATGTGTATGGGGATGAGTGGCGAGGTAGTCTCTCAGTACTCGTCCTAAATCAATTGGCATCCCTTGATCTTTATGACCTTTGAGCATGCTGCCGATACGCAAGGAGAGCTCATCATTGACTTGCTGGAACTCTTCGTACTCCACTTCTGGAGGCACTTGCCCCATCACCTCATCATCTCTTAAGACGAGAGCTTCATCACGCAGGTCGGTTAAACGCTCAGCATCGGCATAAGTGAGATACCAAGGCGCGTCAAAATAGTCGCTGAGTGATTGACGTAAACGCTGGCTAAACGCTCGGTTTTGGTCCATATCAATGGCGGTACGAATGAATTTATGGACATGGCGGTCGTAGCCAATCCAGAGATCGATCGCCTGTTGTCCCCAACTGGTGATGCGATCAAGTTTCATCTGTAATCCAAACAGGATTTCTTCAATAAATTCGAGTTCAGCTTCGCCATAAACCAATTCTTGAATATCCAAAATTTGCGTTTGCAGCTCATCCCCCGCCGCTTGTAAAGTGTCTTGCAGTTCACGCAGCGTTGAAGAGGTTTCAGACAATAACGATTCACAGTTGTTGATCGCTTCACGCCAATCTTTATTCAGCAACTCTGCGATTTGCAGTTTGACCGATTGCTGCTGCTCGTCCATCACACGTTGGTTTAAATCGATACGATCAAAAATTTCCCCTACCGAGTATTTTAATACGCCGTAGACGTTCTTTTTCCAATGCCCTGGGGTAGTACCACCTTTATTCGCAGCTTCAATCGCCTTTGCCATTTCATCGGCGACCATAGAAAGCTGAATTGAGAGCTTCAGCTTGGAAAACTCTCTATGGCGGACGTAATAGTCCGTAATACCAATAGCCAACGGTGACAAACGGTAAATGCTAACGCCATCAGTCATCTCGCTGGTGAAGCGGCTCATTAAGCGCTGTTTTACCAACTCATTGATCGCATTATTAGCACGAAACGCGGAGGCTTCACCGGTTTCTTCAAATAAGCGAGTTACGATGGCAAACGCATCGTGTAACTCACCTTCACCTAATTCTTCATCAAACCTTTCGTTACTCAATACTGCGATGGCAATAAGGAACGCCAGTCGTTCTGTCGTCAGGTTCAATGAGAAATCATGCTGCTTTACCCAACCAACCAATTCATCAATAGGTTGCTGTGCAGCGTTCTGAGTCATCTCACTCATTGTTATTCCTGCTCTATTTTCTTTTTCGCCCATACATGAATGTATCGACCTAGCGAGAGGTACGGCTCTTGTCTACATAATTGTTGTTCGAGTGCCAGTACATCTTCATATTGGTAGTCACCCATATTTTTCACATTCCCAATATAGTCACTGAATGATCGGATGCCCGATTTTCCACAAATCTCAAATCCTGATTCTTCGATCCATTGATACACTTCTTCAGGTTTTAGCCCTTGCTGAGGCTGGAGCTTAAACCGCTTGCGATGCGGCATGCCCTCCAATACATGGGGAATGTTGCCACAGACAACATTTTTGTACACCAAGCCATGATGGTTATAGAACATGATTGATGCCATACCACCTGGCCTAACTTGAGCTAACAAATTCTGCAATGCGGGTTTTGGCTCGGCTAACCATTCCATCACTGCGTGAAACAACAACACATCCACTGGCGCACTAAGGTGCGATTGGATGGATTGCACGGGGGAATGTACCAACCGATACTGCTCAAGCAGACCATTTTTGCGGATCTCTTGTTCGGCTAGCTGGAGCATTTCCGAGGATAAATCACACAGCGTGATTTGGTGTCCAAGCTTGGCTATTTTTTGTGACATTTGTGCCAAACCGCCGCCAGCATCAAGCACTTGCAAAGGTTTTGGGTGGTTGCTCAACAAAGCGAGCAGTTGCTCAAGATCTTGCCAAACAATGACTTGACGAATTTCACCTTTGTCAGAGCCGTATATGTTTTTTGCAAATTTGTGGGCAATATCGTCGAAATTCCGGTCTTCAGTCACAGTGGCTTGAGTTATGATAGCGAATCGTGCTGCTATTCTGTCATAGGAATGGCAGGAATAAAGGGGCTTTGTTCCTTTTTATTATCAAGTGGTGTTTTTTCGGACTATTTTGTATATGTTTGAGCTGAAAAAAGTTGTTTCCTCATTATTAATGCCTCTTCCGGCGATGCTAATCCTCGGTTTTGTTGGATTAATGCTCATAATGTTCACCGTCAGACGTAAGACTGGCTGTATGTTTGTCCTCTTCTCTTTAGTGGGGATATTTCTTATCTCTTTCCAACCCTTTGCAACCCGGATGTTAATGCCTTTGGAAAGACAATACTCGGCTTTTCTCCCCGTAGATGGCACCATCGATTATGTGATGGTTTTAGGTAGCGGCCACGTAGTGGATGACCAAATCCCGCCGACCTCGGAACTCAGCCGCACTGCGTTGGTACGCCTAAACGAAGGCATACGTGTCATGCGTATGTACCCCGGCTCAAAGTTGATTTTATCAGGCTACTCTGGCGGGTCGGAATTTAGCCATGCGCGCATGCTAGCCGTGGTGGCACTCGCGCTTGGAGTGAGTAAATCCGATATTATTTTGCTAGAAACAGCTAAAGATACTTGGGAAGAAGCACGACAAGCCGCAGCCTTTGTTCAGCAGCGTAGGCTGGTTTTGGTAACGTCAGCAAGTCATATGGAAAGAGCGTTAAAAGAGTTTAATTCTGCAGGTATTGACCCAATACCTGCGCCAACCAATTTCTTAGCGCAAACGAATATTGAGCAACCTTGGGAAAAATACGCTCCTCGAGCACGTTATTTAGAACAAACCGAGCGTTACTGGTATGAAACGTTAGGGCTGCTGTGGCAAGACTTACGTGATTGGGCCTCCGGGCATGGCGATACAGAATTGGACATCAATAGCAATTAGCTATTAGCTATTATATTCAACCCAAAACGGAGCCACTTATGTGCTCCGTTTTTCTTAGTAATCGCGGCTAGAAAAAATCATGGGAATAAAAAAGCACGGCCCAACGCCAATTTTACACACGCGGTCACTCAGCTAATCACCAGCGAACATATAACCTTCACCGTGCACAGTCACAAAGATTTGCGGATTCTTGGGATCAAACTCCATCTTCGCCCTCATGCGTCGAATCAGTACATCAATCGTTCGATCGTTAGGTGCATCCACACGATGGCTGATCATATTTAAAATACGTTCACGGCTAAGGACTTGATTCGGATAGGACGACAAGGCAACTAATAGCTCATATTCCGCTTTGGTCAGTTTTACGGGTTCACCATTACGGCTCAGCGCACGGCGCTGAATATCAAAGGTCCACTCGCCAAAGCGCACTAAATTCGCATTGTGAGATACACAGCTCTCTTCACTCAGTTTGTTTTTTACTGCCGAGATCCGCCACAGCAAGTTTTTCACTCTCACCAGTAACTCGCGCAATTCAAAAGGTTTAGTCACGTAATCATCGGCCCCCATTTCAAGACCAACAATTTTATCGATACTGTCCGTACGTCCTGTCACTAGGATGATGCCAATATCAGACTGGCTGCGTAGCTCACGCGTTAACATTAAACCGTCTTCACCGGGTAAATTAATGTCTAGCATAATCAAATCTATATCGTTGCTTTTCAACGCTTCTCTCATCTGAGTACCGCTTTCCGCTTGTGTTACTGTATAACCTTCATTTTGAAAGTATCCAGTCAGCTTGCTGCTGGTAACTGCGTCATCTTCAACGACTAATACGTGATAGCTCATTTACACCACTTTACTCTATAGAAAGGTTCAAACCTCGGCTCGAGATTCTGTACAAAGCCATTCTATTCATAAATAGTCATAATTCTAGTCGTACAACTTTTAAAATTAAGAAAGATGAGAGTTTATTGATTCAAAACAACCTTCCGGACATCCATTAACTTAATGAAAAAATCACTCATATTTTTTCATTTTCTTAGTGACTGCTATTCATTTTTATTAGTTACACTTACAGCAGTTACTTTTAAAAAACGATTTTCGCAAAACCACACCCTTGGAGAGCCAGTACTATGCAAGACATAAAAGCTTTTAATGAACAGCGTGCCGAGATTTATTGGTGGCTTTCGAGCTTATTTGTGAAAGAACTTTCGGAACATGAATTAGGGCAATACCATACGTCCGCTATTCGTACATTTCTTTCAGGGTTGGCTGAAAATACGACACTTAAACCTGCCATTGATAAATTAGTTGATGCACTGAACCGATTGCAAGACAAAGAAGACGCACAGCTTGAGCTCGCAGCCGATTTCTGTGATCTTTTTTTAAAATCCAATAAGGAGTCCGCGCTACCCTATGCCTCAATTTACATTGGAAAATCAGGGTTGCTCAATGACGAACCAGCCAGAGCAATGTCGGATTTGATGGCAGCCCATCACATTACAGTCAACGATGCACTCAACGAACCCGCCGACCACATTGCGATTGAACTGGATTTCTTAGGTAACTTGATCATTCGCTCCAATGAGCTTGAACAAGAGACACACCTTGAACAAGCCTTTACGCAGCAGTGTGATTTTATTGAACAACATTTGCTCTCTTGGATCCCACAATTCCATCTTCGCTGCCAACAAATTGATCAATTTGGTTTTTACGGTGCCGCAAGCGAATTGTTGGTCGCGTTTCTTCACTTAGACCGCGACTATTTATCAAACTAATGAGATAACCTGGTTAATACCTATTACTAAATCGGTCAATTGTGACTGTTGACCGATTTATTCGGTGGATTTTTCGTTGCTTGATGGACATTTGCGGACTAGAATCTTGACCGCAAACGATAAAAAATGAATTTAAGATGCAACCGCTGATTAGAGGCGGTTTTTGTGTTTTTACTACTTTTAGGCTTCAATATAACACCGATAGGCCTAATACCGCTGAATTGCTCTTCGTGACTATCACTTTCAGCAGTTATCGACAGGACAGAGAATTTATGGCTACGATTAAAGACGTTGCACGCTTAGCGGGCGTATCAACCACCACGGTATCGCATGTAATCAATAAAACTCGCTTTGTGGCTGAAGCAACCCAAGAACGAGTGATGGAAGCGGTATCAGAGCTTAACTATGCACCAAGTGCAGTCGCTCGCAGCTTAAAATGCAACACCACCCGTACCATTGGTATGTTAGTGACCCAATCGACAAACTTATTTTTTTCTGAGGTTATCGATGGTGTTGAAAGTTACTGCTACCGCCAAGGCTACACACTTATTTTGTGCAATACCGGCGGTATTTACGAGAAGCAACGCGACTACATCCGCATGCTAGCGGAAAAACGTGTCGATGGTATGTTGGTCATGTGCTCGGACCTCACCCAAGAACTGCTTGAGATGCTTGATCGTCATTCAGACATTCCGAAAGTTATTATGGACTGGGGCCCTGAAAGTTCTCAAGCCGATAAAATTATTGATAACTCAGAGGAAGGCGGATATCTCGCCACCAAATACCTTATTGATCATGGCCATACTGACATTGCTTGCTTAAGTGGGCACTTCGAAAAAGCGGCGTGCCAAGAGCGTATTCAAGGGTTTAAGCGGGCTCTTGCCGAAGCAAGCCTAACCGTTCATGAAGATTGGATTTTGGAAGGTAACTTCGAGTGTGATACTGCGGTTCTCGCCGCCGACAAGATCGCCGCCATGGACAAGCGCCCAACGGCTGTTTTTTGCTTTAACGATACAATGGCTCTCGGTTTAATGAGTCGCTTGCAACAAAAAGGCATCCGTATTCCTGATGACATGTCTGTTATTGGTTATGACAATATTGAACTTGCTGAGTATTTCTCGCCACCGTTAACCACGGTTCACCAGCCAAAACGACGAGTAGGGAAAAACGCCTTTGAAATCCTATTGGAACGCATTAAAGACAAAGAGCATGAACGTCGTGTGTTTGAGATGCATCCCGAGATTGTTGAACGCAACACAGTAAAAAACATAACGAAATAGTGTCATTATTTAAAGCAAGCGACAAATGTCAATTTTAGGGATTTTCCTGTATTCGAGACAGAACGCCGTATTAAATAATAGTAAATTTGGAATGAGCATCACGCAAATAATAAATAAACGTGATGCTCATCCAAAAATTTATATATTCTTACTATTAGAAGTCACGCACAGGGCAAACCATTTGAAAAGATGGGACGCAAAGCCTCCGGCCTAAACCGACTATTCGGTAGGTAGCGGGGTTGCCGATGGCAAATATGCAAACGTTAAGTTTACCCCTTACTGACACTCTTTCTGCATAAGTTTGCTAATCTCTCGGACCTGATTTTGGTGGCGTTTTTCCCATACACCGAGAATTTACAGCATGGATAAACCAGTACTTAAAGATTCAATGCGACTCTTCGAACAACTTGGACGCGTTAAGTCCCGTTCAATGTTTGGCGGCTTCGGCATTTTTGTCGATGACACCATGTTTGCTTTGGTCGTAAACGATAAACTTCATATTCGCGCAGACGATCTATCAACCTCTCGCTTTAAAGAGCAAGGCTATGAGCCCTATATCTATAAAAAACGTGGGTTCCCTGTCGTCACAAAATACTTCGCATTACCTGACAATTGTTGGGAAAACCCTTCGCTCATTTTACGAGATGCTGCTGTCGCACTCGAAATCGCCAAACAAGAACGAGAAGTTCAAGCCCAAACGAAGCCAGAACGCCTAAAAGATCTCCCGAACCTTCGACTCGCCACCGAACGTATGCTTAAGAAAGCAGGGATAGAATCAGTAACGGATTTGCATACAAAGGGGGCTTTGGAAGCCTATAAAGCGATTCAGCAAACCCATTCTTCTTCAATCAGTCTTGAATTGCTATGGGCCCTTGAAGGTGCGATTGAAGGCAAGCATTGGTCGGTTATCCCACAATCTCGACGCGATGAATTAGCTAAAAGCCTTTAACTTCAGAGTAAATAAATCTCTCGATTAAATAATCAAATACGCTCGCATCACCATGCGGGCGTTTTTTTAATCCCGTTTTGAAATATAAATTCGACTTCCTCTGTCTTCTTCACTATATCTAGTAAAATATGTCGTTTTGAGGAATACCATGAATAAAAAACTTCTCTTAGGCTTGGCTTTATTTGCCTTTATTGTCTTTTTGATTGTAAATTTTGGCCAATATCTAACGTTAGATAATGCCAAAGCACAGCAAATGCTATTAAACGAATACATTAGCCAAAACGTGATCAGCGCTGCTTTGATCTATTTTTCACTCTATATTGTGCTCACCGCTTTCTCTATCCCAGGAGCGGCGGTCGTCACGTTACTGGGTGCTGCGCTGTTTGGTTTTTGGACTAGCTTACTGCTTGTCTCCTTTGCCAGCACCATAGGCGCAACTATCGCCTTTTTGAGTAGCCGTTTCTTACTGCGTGAATGGATTCAAACAAAATTTGGTCAAAAGCTGCAAACGATTAATCAAGGCGTTGCAAAAGATGGGGCATTTTATCTATTCTCACTGCGCTTAATTCCGGTTTTCCCTTTTTTCTTGATTAATTTATTAATGGGCCTAACACCCATATCAACCGCTCGCTTTTACCTGATTAGCCAACTCGGTATGCTGCCCGGCACTGCCGTTTATCTGAATGCTGGTACTCAACTAGCTGAAATTGAAAGCTTATCCGGCATTGTATCTCCTTCGGTTTTGCTTTCATTTGCTCTATTAGGTCTTTTTCCTATTCTCACCAAGTGGATTATGGCCAGATTGAACAAAAACCCAACTTCCGCCTGAAGTGAATAATGATGAAAATTTGTGTTTCAAACCACCCGATAGAGGCATATATAGTTTGTCAGTATTTACAGCAATTCAATATTCGCTGTGAAGTGAGAGGCGATAACTTATACGGCTTAGGTGGAGAGCTCCCTTTTTCAGAAGAAACCTTGCCTTATATATGGCTGTTGGATGAAGCTCAAATCGCCGAGGCTCAAGCACAATTATTGGCCTATCAGATAGAAGAGATAAACGAAGAACCTAACTGGGTTTGTGGACAGTGCAACGAGGAAAATGGGCCGCAGTTTGCAGCCTGCTGGTACTGCGGTTGTTTAGATTCAGACTAACGAGTCTGATGCTGGCGGATGAACTCAATTGAGTGGTGGTTAAACATCTCAGATTGTTCAACATTACACACGTGGCCGCAATCTGGGATTTCTAATAACACACTTTGTCTATGCATTGCCACCATGTCTTTAACGGGTTGAATGAACATATAGTCTCTCTCTCCCATAAGATAAAGAGTGGGAATGGGTAGCTCTTTCTCTTTGAAGCATTTCATCAGAGGATTGACTTCGGAAGTCAGCATAAACCAGCGTTTAAACTCTTTTTGGCACAGCTTCTTCGCTTCTCGAATAAAAAGATGCCGTGACTCTTTTTGGTTGCGTTGTGGCATTACAATGTAAGCAAACAGACGATAAAGCCACATGTAAGGAATGATGTGCTTACTCAAATTACCCAACTTTACGAGCACTTGAGAGCGCACATTCAAACGGGTTATCGCTCCACCCAAAACCATAGAGCAAACTCGCCCAGTCGCCATTTCAGCAAGATTACGTACAATAATGGTACCGAGTGACATTCCAACAAAATGGGCAGACTGAATTTTCAAATGATCGAGTACTTTGAGAATATCAAGAGTGACGGATTTAAACGTGTAACGATTTGCCATCAACTCTTTAAACAGTTGGTTTGACTTACCATGACCTCGTAAATCAACTAATAACAGATTGAAATGCTCACGGTACGCTTTGATTTGCTTAAACCAGATGGATGAACTTCCACCTGCGCCATGCACAAAAACAACCCATTCATCACTGGTGGGATGCAGGTAGGTCTTATGGAAAAGTAGGCTATGAGACATACAAAACCGTTAATCAGCTTCAATTTGAGAAACGCAAGACTACCACAAAACGGGGGTTGAATAGCAAAAAATCATGCAGGCTCGTTCGGCTCAACAAGTAAGGCGCCAAAGCGCCTTACTTGTTATAAAAACATCAGTCATGAAACGCGAGATGATACATCTTGATGTACTCTTTCGCTGAATCCTGCCAGCTAAAGTTTTGTCGCATCGCCCTCTGCTGAACCTCCAACATAGTTTCGGGATGTTGAAGATAAAACAGCATCGCTCGCTGCATTGCAATAAGCAGTGCTTCTGGAGAAGGATCATGAAAACCAAAGCCGGTCGCTTCTTCAGGAAACTTATCATAATCACGTACGGTGTCTTTTAAACCACCAACTTCACGAACGATGGGCAGCGTGCCATAAGCCATGCTGTAGATCTGATTCAAACCGCAAGCTTCAAATTCTGAAGGCATTAAGAAGAAATCAGAACCGGCTTCAACCAAATGTGCAAAACGATTGCTATAAGCTTCAACAAACGCAAATTTATCAGCATGCTTCGCCGCCATTTTATGTAGCTGAACAGCAACTTCAGGCTCTCCTGTGCCAACAATAATGAGCTGAGCATCATTGCGTAAGAACGACTCTAGTATAGGTAAAATATAGTGGAAACCTTTTTGGTGGGTGAGTCGACAAACCATCCCAAACAAAGGCAAGTCACGCTGAGGTAATTGCAGCTCCTCTTGCAACATGCGCTTACTCGCCCGTTTGCCCGCTTGAAGTGATTCAGCTTCATCACAGTAGCCAAGAGGAAGAAATTCATCGTTTTGTGGATCCCACTCGCTATAATCACACCCATTAACGATGCCGTGCAAATCTCTAGCTCGGTGAACAAAATCATCTACTAACCCATGAGAGCCAAGCGGTGTTAGCAGCTCGGAAGCATAATTAGGGCTAACGGCATTGATTTTGTCAGCAAAGGCAATCCCTGCTCTTAGCATACTGACGTGATCGTGTCCGTAGCGTAAAAATTCCATGCCAGATAAGTTCAATTCTGGGATGATCTCTAATTGATGATAAGAAAAAATACCTTTAAAAATCGCGTTGTGAACGGTCAATACGCTTTTCATATCAGAAAAATAAGCGTCATGCTGGTAACGCGTTTTCAACAAAAATGGAACCAACCCTGTATGCCAATCATTTGCATGGATAATCTGTGGTTTTTTACCGAGCTTAGGTAAAACATCTAGGCTAGCTGCTGAAAAGAAACCAAAACGCTCGCCATTATCAGCGTACGCTTGGTTATTCTCGCCATACATTTGTGCTCGGCCAAAATATTGTTCACATTCAATTAAGTACACGGCCACTCCATCTAGCTCCATCTGGCGGACCAGATATGAAGTATGAGGCCAATGGGTAAGCTCAGTTTCTAGCACAACAGGAGCATCTGAAATGCCCAATATAGAACGATAAGCAGGTAGCACAATAGCTACCTGATGACCTAACTCTTGCAGTGCTTTAGGCAGTGCTTTGGCCACATCGGCCAAACCACCACTTTTGATCAAACCTTGAGCTTCTGAAACGGTAAACCAAACATCGATTTTTTCCATTCTAGAATCCAACTTTTGTTCCTTTTGCGATAACAACGATGCCCTCATCAGAAACATGGAAACGTTGTCTATCGAGTTCTAAATCTTCACCAATGATAGTGCCTGGCGCTATTTCGACATTTTTATCAATAATCGTACGCTTAATTGTACATCCTTCGCCAATTTTAACATCACCGAGGATCACGGATTCACTCACTAAAGTGTTGGCTCCAATGTTACTGCGGTAGCCTAGTACCGATTTATAAATCTTCGCACCTTGAATGTAGCTTCCGCCGGAGATCAAGCTGTCGGTAATCTGTACTTTACGATCGTGTGAATCAACAAAGGTTGCAGGTGGCAACGGTGGATAATAAGTGTGGAGAGGCCAGCTACGGTTATACAACGAAAAATCGGCATCATGCTCTAATAGATCCATGTGCGCTGCCCAGTAGGCCTCAATCGTACCAACATCACGCCAGTAAGTTGTGTCTTTTTCGCCTTTGATTTTATTGGTTGAAAAATCATAGACATAAACCTCTCCTTCTGGGAAAAGTTTAGGAATAATATCTTTGCCAAAATCATGGCTGGAGTGATTATCTTCAGCATCACGACGCAGTTCTGCACAGAGTTTATCTGTATCGAATATGTAGTTACCCATAGAAACAAGTGCAAGGTCTGGGTGCCCAGGGATCGCTTTAGGGTTGCAAGGTTTTTCTTCAAAACCGACCATTTTTCCGGCTTCATCAACTTCAATCACACCAAACTGAGACGCTTCTTTCAGCGGCATTCTCAGCGCAGAAACGGTCAGTTTTGCGTCTACACGTTTATGGAAATCGAGCATCTGGCGGATATCCATTTTATAGATATGATCAGAGCCAAAAATACATACTTGGTCGGGGGTAGAGAGTTCAATAAAACGAATATTCTGGTAGATAGCATCCGCAGTACCTTCGTACCAGCGCTTGCCATCACGCATCTGTGCGGGGATTGAATCGATAAACCGATCAGTGATGCCCGAAAGGTTCCAGCCTTTCTTCATATGTAAATACAACGATTGTGATTTAAATTGTGTAAGCACGTAGATACGCATCAAATCCGCGTTTACAAAATTATTCAAAGCAAAATCGATTAAACGATAACTGCCACCAAATGGCACTGCAGGTTTACTACGAGATTCCGTTAAAGGCATCAAGCGCGAGCCTTCGCCACCAGCAAGGATCATTCCTAAAACACCAGCCATTTTAATTCTCCTTATTTCATTCTTATATTTGCATTCCATACCTTAATTTACAGGGGATGTATGGATGCTATCCTTATTGACCACTTGCATTGGGCTGTATGAAACTCCCTCACCACCCTAAATGCAATCGGTTGTTTATACGTTATCGAATTAAAGAAATAATACAATTTTAAATACGCTGTTCTGACTTGTCTGAACCCTTTAGTTTGCTAACTCCTAACCTAGCTCACATTTACAGCTCGGTGTAACATATAAACATAACAATGTATTAACTAATCATTTTTATTCACTTTATTGATGCATTCTTAATTTTATATACACTCTCTTTTTATTAAAAATACAACGAATTTATGACGCTATGTTTACTAGGTTAAAGACATAAATATTAATTACACCAAATAGCTCCATTTTAATTGTTGAACCGACTGAACAATTCACAACATGCTGGTGCAATAGGGCTATCTCC
>NZ_CAWNMS010000058.1:24604-140642 GCF_963875605.1 Vibrio sp. V04_P4A5T148 | reverse complement strand
GAATTGTAAATATCATGTAGTTTTTGCACCTAAGTACCGAAGGCAGGTGTTCTATGGTGAGAAACGAAGGGCAGTAGGCGAGATACTTAGAAAACTATGTGAATGGAAAAGTGTGAATATTATTGAAGCGGAGTGCTGCGTAGATCATATTCATATGCTTTTAGAAATACCACCGAAGATGAGTGTTTCATCATTTATGGGGTATTTGAAAGGAAAAAGTAGCCTGATGCTATATGAGCGATTTGGAGATTTGAAGTTCAAGTACAGGAATCGAGAATTTTGGTGTCGAGGGTATTATGTAGATACGGTAGGAAAAAATACCGAGAAGATACAAAGTTACATAAAGCACCAACTAGAGCAGGATAAAATGGGAGAGCAATTATCGCTCCCGTACTCAGGTAGCCCGTTTACGGGCCGCAGGAAATAGTCATATGCAAATGTCAGATCACTATGCGCCTGCTAGGGCGCTGCCAGTAGGAAAGCCTTATAGGCGCATATGAAAAACCACCGGCTATGCCGGTGGATACTTTTTTTCTCTACTTTTTCCTACTAAGGCTCTCATTAATGAGCCTCTCGTTTGGTCATTGTCCATTGACAGAAAACACAAGTTGCGACATTTCACTCATTGGCGTAGGTTATCAACCTGAATGACACTCTGGTACACATTCTAGATTCAGCTTACAAGAGAGCCTGCTGCCATGTGGATTAGGTCACCCTCTTCAACAAATCCATAGTAATAAACTGGCCTTTGGGCGGTACTTCGTTTATTAATTAGCGAGTTAGCTAATTACTTCAAAATGGTTTTTATCGTATGACCAACATTTTTATCATTGTTGCACTGCTGGTGCTGTTTTTTGTCTTTATCCAAAAGTACGTGATCAAACACGACGATACCAAAGACTACGCTTATAAGAAGAAAGGAGCGTTACTCAATATGTCGGAAGGCGCCTTTCATAATGCGCTGAAATCTGCAGTAGGGGAACACGGTGTGGTGTTGGCTAAAGTTTCAATGGCCAACGTGGTTACCCCAGCGGCGAACTTGAATAAAAAGCAGTGGTTTATCGCCAATAACCGAATCGCCAAAAACTATTTTGATTTTGTGGTATGTGATGCAAGAACCTTAGAGCCGCGAGTCATCATCGAGTTGGATAACGGAAAAGAACTGCATAAAGGCAAGGTAGAGCGTGAAAAATTGCTGATGCATGTGTGTAAGTCTGCCAACATTCCATTGATTGGTGCGAACATCAAACACAGCTATCAAGTGAGTAAACTAAGAAGGTTATTGGCCGCGCATATCGATTTGATCGAAACCGATAAAGAAGTGCGTTTTTGCAAAAAATGTGGCAGCCCAATGGTGATAAAAATTGCCAGCCAAGGCGAATTCAAAGGCCGACGATTCTTTACGTGTAGCCGTCAACCACAGTGTACCTATACTGAAAATTATAATGTTGTGTATGAAGTCGGAGAGGATCAAGAACTCTGAGAAGCCCAAAGTGTCGCATCATTTTTGCTGTCATTGACTTGGCAAATACGAACTTGGTTACGTCCATTTTTCTTCGCTTTATAAAGCTCAACATCGGCTAATTTCAGTAGTACATCCAACTTGTCACCTTCATGGTATTCACAAATACCGACACTTAAGGTCAGTTGGATTCGCTTCGAGCCATAAGCGTACAAATGTTGATTAATCGCTTCGCGTAATTTTTCTCCCACATGTTCGGCTTGCGCGATACTGTTATTAAACAAAGTCACACAAAACTCCTCCCCGCCGATACGGTAGAGGTTATCGTCGCCCACAATTTGAGACATTACCTGCGCCGTATCGATCAGCACCTTATCACCGGCATCATGCCCATGGGTGTCATTGACTTGCTTAAAATAATCAAGGTCAATCACCAGAAGACATAAAGTGGTATCTACCTTATTTTGCACAAAGTGAGCGAAGGCATGAGTGAGTGCTAAACGATTGTGAGAGCCCGTCAACGCATCACGAGAAGCAAGATAGCGTAGTGAGTTTTCGGTTTTTTTACGGCTAGATTCAAAAATATGAGCCACTGTCCAAATTCCGCAGTAGCAAAGAAGCAGATTGATCATCAACGGGATTGGATCATAAGCTTCATTCCATAAGGCTTGATAATAAATGTTGAACAGTTGCGGAATGAGTGCGATGCCCGTAGCGAGGCGGCCATGCTTAACCCCTAGCAATAGGTAAAAAAGTACTGGGAAAAACGTGGTCCATAAAAATAGACCATTACTTAAAGGCTGGATAAAAGTCCCTGCGCTGATAATAAAGATTAGAAAATAAACGTAGACACGAATATGAGTAGCTGAATGTGTTTGTTGCTTTGCAATCAAGTAAACGTAATAGGAGTAACACATGAAGACAAATTCTAATGCTGCTAGCCCGTAGCTGTAAGTGTAAAAAACGTTAAATAGGACGAAGAAAAATGCAATAGCGGTCAGCAGTAAGCTTAACCCACAAAGTACAGAGGCTCTCAAATGATGAGAATGATTGAATAATCGCACATCCATGTTACGTCACCGTATTGCATATCGAAGATATTGATAAAGCTTATAGTACGAGATAATTGGTCCGAATCAATGGATAATCTCACATA
Organism: Vibrio sp. V04_P4A5T148; assembly: GCF_963875605.1. NCBI lineage: Bacteria > Pseudomonadati > Pseudomonadota > Gammaproteobacteria > Vibrionales > Vibrionaceae > Vibrio > Vibrio sp. V04_P4A5T148. Next base: position 138,024 of record NZ_CAWNMS010000058.1, on the reverse strand, counting down.
ACTTATACAATGAAATAAATTGGACAGCTTACACCTATTGTTAATCGGGTTATTGTGCTTAAACCCAGAGTTGTGAATAAAAAACAGACAAGCTGGTGATAGATAAGCCAACTGGCTCAAAAACAAAGAAAATAGACTTGCACACAGCAAAAACAGCCGTTAATATCCACTCCGTTCTGAAGATATGCGTCCGTAGCTCAGTTGGTTAGAGCACCACCTTGACATGGTGGGGGTCGGTGATTCGAGTTCACTCGGACGCACCATTTCAGTTGCATGTATCATGCTCAAGAACAAAAATTTGGGTCTTTAGCTCAGTTGGTTAGAGCGTCTGGTCGACATCCAGAAGGTCGTTGGTTCGAATCCAATAAGACCCACCAAATTCAAACAAAGCCCGCCACGTGCGGGCTTTGTTGTATCTAAAAACCCACGTAACGTTATCGCGGAAAATTATTTAACAGCGAAGATGGATTTTATCCTCTAGGAAAAATAAACATTATTCCGAGCATGTTCATTGATTATGTTCCGCAATCGCCCGATTGGATGTAAGTTTGGACTGTATGGCGGTTTTCATCACTGCCACACAGGTAGCTCAATTAAATTATCCCAGATTAAGGTGAAATTTGGGTATAGTGTTTTATTTTTTATGATAGGTGGAAAATGAGCACACACACTGCCGCGCGTTTTTACATTGGTACTTATACGGATGCACCAAGCAGTAGTAACGGCGTTGAGCTGATTGAGCTTAACACCATCACGGGTGAACTTAGTGTTTTGCAAGAGGTGATGGCGACGCGTAACCCTTCCTACCTTCTTGAAACCACCAAGGGCTTTTACACTTTTAATGAGGTAGAAGCGAGCGACAACCCACAATTAATACACATTAACAAGGGCTCTGTTTCTCAAGTGCCACTGTCGGGTAGCTATGCATGTCATCTTGCTATTGATGCCAAGCAGCGCTATTGCGCCGTGGCGCATTATGGGTCGGGTAATGTGAACATTGTTCGTTTGGACGACACTGGCAAACCGGAGTTATGTATCGCTGATCTATGGATTAATGGTCAGGGGCCAAATGCAGAGCGCCAAACCTCACCTCACGCTCATCAGGTGGTTTTCCTTAAACAGTCGTCGCAACTGGTTGTGGTCGATTTAGGGAGTGATGCAATTCATTTTTTCGCCATCAACAGTGATAATCAGGCATTTTCATTGGCGCAAACTGTAGAGATGCCTGCGGGGAGTGGGCCGCGCCATGTGGTGTTTAATCACGCAGAAACCCGAGCTTTTGTGGTCTGTGAATTGTCGGAGACTTTGGTCACCTTAGTATTTTCCGGGACACAATGGCAAATAGAGACTGAGTGCGATCTCTTGCCGAATGAGGCGAAAAGTGGAGCGGCTGCGGCGATTAAGTTGTCGCCCGATGAACGTTTTCTCTATGCTTCCTGCCGAGAGCAAAATAAAATCGTTCTTTTTGAACTATGCCAGCCACAACCGCAATGGATTGCCGCATTTGACGTCGGTGGCCAATTCCCGCGTGACTTCACTTTGTCTGCGGATGGAGATTGGTTGTTGGTTGCTAGCCAACATTCAAACACAATAACCAGTTATCGCCGAGATGAAACCACAGGCAGGTTGGTTGCCAGCGGCTTTAGCTGCAAAGTCGGCGCGCCAGTCTGTGTGATCGAACAGCACTGTTGCGAGTTATCTTTACTATAAAGAGAGAAATTAATGACTATTCATCGTATTAATCCAAGTAAACGTTGGTCTGACATCACCGTATTCAACGGCATTGCCCACTTTGTGGAAGTGGCTGATAGCGATACAAAAGCCGATATGAAAGGGCAGGTTGAGCAGATCTTAGCCCAAGCTGAGCAGCAGTTGATGGCGATCGACAGCGACAGAAGTCGCGTGTTATCGGTGACGATTTATGTCACAGATTTTGCTCATTTCGCCGCTTTGAATGAAGTGTGGGATCGCTGGTTTCCAGAAGGATGCGCACCAAGCCGAGCCTGTGTTCAAGCACAACTGGCAAGTCCTGACTATCTGGTTGAAATGGCTTTTGTTGCCGCAGCTGGCTCAAAATTTCAGTAAATACGTTTCTTACTATGTGATGAAAAATGGCGCTACAATTTGCGCCATTTTTTTATCTCAAAGCTTGATGATCTTAAACCTTGTTAACAGGTTATCGGCTTGCATATGAGTGAGTTACGATTCATCGAAATGCTCAGCTTGCTCAAGCCACAATCCATTGATTATGCCAAATGCACAGGCGAGTAATACGCCAAGAACCCAACAGAAATACCACATCAGTCATCTCCTTTAGTACAGCGATACGCTGTGGTTGCGAATATAATCATCATTCAATCGACCGAACATTTTGTAATAACCCCACGCGGTGTAACTGAGAATAACTGGCACCACTAAGATGGCGACAAGCGTGATGATATTGAGTGTTTTTTGGCTGGATGTGGCATCCCAAATCGTCAAACTGTGTGATGGCATTAAGCTTGACGGCATGATAATCGGAAATAGCGCCACGCCTGCCGTTAAAATAATGCATGCAATAGCAAGGCTAGAGAATAAGAAGGCCCAGCCAGATGCTCTTTTCAGGCTTGCCCATATGCACGCCAATAAGCTCGCGATGCCCACGCAAGGGATCAACCACAGCATGGCGTGTGCTTGATAGTTATGCAGTAAATGACGAGCGACGCTAACCACTTCTTTATGCAAGGGGTTTGAAGCGGCATCCGTGACAATCGGGCTCACGATAATATAACCCGCCATGTTGGCGGCAAAGAATCCGCCGATGAGAAATAAAGCCACGGCAATGCTGGCACTGACCACCGACGCGTTATGGGCTCGCTCACGTAACGCATCACAAGTTTTGAGCTGTAAAAACGTTGCGCCTTGAGTGACGACGATGGCAAGGCTGAGCAGGCCACACAGTAGCGGAAATGGCGTGAATAGATCCCAAAAATGGCCTTGGTAATCAAGCATCAATAAGTTATTGAGCTGAAAAGGGACTCCCAGCAATAAATTTCCAAAACTAATGCCAAAGATGAGCGGCGGCACAACGCCACTGATGAACAGTGCGTTATCGCACGCCTTGCGCCATGAGGGATTATCGATTTTCGAGCGATAATCCATACCAATTGGGCGCAGCCATAACGTGGCAAGTAGCAACATCATCGCTAAATAGAAACTAGAAAATGCGGTGGCGTAAACCAGTGGCCAGATGGCGAAAATCGCACCGCCAGCAGTAATCAACCACACTTGGTTGCCATCCCAATGAGGCGCGATACTGTTGAGCATCACTCTTCGTTCAACATCACTGCGTCCCAACATCGGCAGTAGCGCTGCAACGCCCATATCAAAGCCATCGGTGATGATAAAACCAATCAATAGCACACCGACAATCGCCCAAGTCAGCAGACGTAAGGTTTCGTAATCAAACATTGTGTTCTCCCTTAATGGTGTACGTGAGATAGAGATCCGTGCCCATCTTGCGTTTCAAAATGGTAACGTCCGGTATGTAGGGCGCTTGGTCCGCGCCGAGCAAACTTCACCATCAGGTACATTTCCACCACCAAAAATGCGCTATAGAGTAAGTAAACTAGGCCCAGTGAAATCCATAAATCGCTGGGTGATAGGTTAGATACAGCCATATTAACCGGAAGTACTTCACCGATAGCCCAAGGTTGGCGGCCAAACTCAGCGACAAACCAACCCGCTTCGCTGGCAATCCAGGGAAGTGGAATAGCGAATAATGCCGCCTTAAGTAACCAAGGCTGAGTGCCGATTTTTCGCCGACAAATTTGGATGAAACAGAGCCCAATCACAGCGAACATCGCCATACCGCAGGCCACCATGATGCGGAAGCTCCAAAACAGAGGTGCAACTTGCGGAATGGTATCTTGCGCGGCTTGTTTGATTTGGCTTTCAGTCGCATCAGTTACTTTATCGGTGTATTTTTTGAGTAATAAACCGTACCCCAAATCCTCTTTTAGCGTTTCAAACTGAGCGATGTTTTGCGGTGAATCGTCACCATTGCGTAAGGCTTCCAATAACCCGTAAGCGAGCATGCCATTGCGAATGCGCTCTTCACTGCGCGCCATCAAATCTTTTAAGCCGATGACGGGCTCATCCAATGAACGCGTGGCGATAATACCCATCAAATAAGGGACTTTAATCGCCGCGTCTGTGTGCATGGTTTCTTGGTTAGGTAGCCCAAACAGAGTAAAAGAGGCTGGGGCTTGTTCGGTATCCCACTCGGCTTCAATGGCGGCCAGTTTCACCTGTTGCACTTCACCTAAGGTGTAACCTGACTCATCACCTAGCAATAAAGTGGCGCTAATGGATGCCATGCCAAAAGCGCAAGCCACAGCAAATGAGCGACGCGCAAAGGGAAGGTCGCGCTTTTTCAATAGGTAGTATGCGCTGATACCCATGATAAACAGTGCGCCTGTGGTGTAACCCGCCGCAACGGTGTGCACAAACTTCACTTGGGTTACTGGGTTAAAAATGACCTCAGTAAAGTTGGTCATTTCCATACGCATGGTTTGATAGTTAAACTCGGCGCCGACGGGGTTTTGCATCCAGCCGTTGGCCATCAAAATCCACAATCCAGAAAAGTTAGAGCCTAAAGCGGTTAACCAAGTCACACTTAAGTGCTGACGCTTAGAAAGGCGCTCCCAGCCGAAGAAAAATAATCCAACGAGTGTTGATTCAAGGAAGAAAGCGATTAAAGCTTCAATCGCCAGTGGAGCACCAAAAATGTCACCCACATAATGAGAGTAGTACGCCCAGTTGGTGCCAAATTGAAACTCCATAGTGAGGCCGGTGGCAACGCCAACGGCGAAGTTGATGCCAAACAGCTTACCCCAAAAACGAGTCATGTCTTTGTAAACGGTTTTGCCGGTCATGACATACAGTGATTCCATGATCGCCAGTAAAAACGATAAGCCAATGGTCAGCGGAACAAAAATAAAATGGTAAAGCGCCGTACTGGCGAACTGGAACCGTGACAGTTCCACCACATCTGTAAGCATAAAGTCTCCCTCCCGCCAGCAAAATGGCAGGTAAGATAGTCAGAGATGAATGTGTGATTGATAACGCCTGCCACTTGAAGCTGCGGGCGGCAACTTCAAGTTAGTCGGCATCATTAGGTGTTAAGCGGTTTGAGGCGTGCGAGTGAATGGTTTTTTTAGCCAGTAGTCGAGGCTGACGTAGCGGCCACCACCATAAATGAAAAGAACCATCAGCATCACAAAGTAAGTCGCCGCAAATTCCATCCCGTTATTGAGCATCACAGGGTCACCGAGCTCAGTGATGTAGTTGTAGCGGCCCGGAAAATTGACCGCTAACCATTCAATAAAACCGTTTAAGCGCACCGTCGCTTCCATACTGCTGGTGGCAATCGCGTCCCAGCCATGTTTCCAGTGCACCATTGCGCTCGCCACGCTCATCATGAAAATCATTGGAATCGCCATAATGCGAGTAAAAAGACCAAGTGCAATGCAAATACAGCCGAGTACTTCCGTCGCGGCGGCTAAAAATGCCAGCAGTTCAGGAAAAGGTAGATTTAAACCACCATCGGCGGTTGAGGCGCCAAACCAAGCAACGGTTCCAGCGAAACCAACCACTTTAGAACGAGCGCCAACAAAAATCACCGGCACGAGAAAAAGTCGAATCGCAAGTAGTACGATAAAATCGAATTTTTTAAATTTTTCGATCACGCCATCGTACCAATTGAGGGCTGAGTGAATCATAGAGTTTCTCCTAATAAATACAGGCTGATGAGTCCTTGTTGCTGAAACGTTTGAACCCAAGCCAAAAAATGGAAGTTGGATAGGTGTTGAGCTATCTGTTGTTCTAGTTGCGTTAGTGACTGCGCTGGGGCGTTTTGAATCATCTGAATCAGGGCGATATCCACTTCTCTGAGTTTTTGTGATACCACCTGATGCGATGCATGACGAAATACCCCGTAACAGACCGTTTTCTGTTCTTGAGTTAGGAAAGTGACCGATTCTGGATGGACAAGAAAAGGCACTTCGACCAGTTTTAACGTTGGGTTAAGCTGTATGCAAAACGCCTCCGGTTGAGCTTCAACATCATCCCACCACACGTTGAGATCCGGCACATCGGCGCTATCCATTTCAGCGTTGAAAGCGATCCATTCATATTCAAGCAGTGCGATCTGGTCAGTACTGAGGTTAATGTCGGCATTATGGCCATTGTGCTGTTGGATAAACTGAACAAATTCAGTCGCAATCTGATGGAACTCAGGCTCCATAGCGCCATGTATTACCAGCCATTCGTCCGTCAAAATGTAGAGTGTTTCCTCGTTAAGTTGAGCGTAAAACAGAGGAAAAGTGTGCTTAATGACAGAGTAGATATTCGCTCGAATGAACTCTCGATAACGGCAGGGCGGTTCGCCTTGCGCGACAGGAGAGCGGATCACGCAGGTCAGTGCGTGCATTGACATACTCATGTTCATTGGTGGTTTAAGCATGGCTACGCTCCACATCGATAACTAATGATGGCGCTGGTTGCATAATATCGTGATGGATAGTGCGCAACTCTTCAGTCAAAACCACCAGAGGAGGCACATGATGATCACGTTCAAGCAGCAAAGGACGGCTACCTTGTTGAGCGTAAGCATAACGAGCCAAGTCAATCACCTCTTGCTGTACTGGTTTGCCATGGGTATCGAGCAAGAAATCTTCGCGCTCTTTTAAGTGACCTGCGATGTGGTAATAGCAGATCGCTTCGCTCGGTAAAGTGGCCAGCATGTCAAACGGGCAGTAATTGTGGTTACGGCTATTCACATACACATTATTGATATCAATCAGCAGCTGGCAGCCGCTGCGCTCGACTATCTCAGCAATAAATTCGCCTTCGGGGATCTCCTTGCCGTAACTGTGGTAGTAGGAGATGTTTTCCAGCACCAAAGGACGTTGCACAATATCTTGAACGCAGTGAATGCGATCGACCAAGTAAGCAATGCTCTCTTTATAGCGCGGGATAGGCAGCAGTTCATACAAGTACCCTTGGGCATCACGCGAAAAGCTCAAATGCTCACTGTAAATGTCGATGTTAAATTCATCTAAAAATGCCGCTACCTTTTTCACAAACGCTTTGTTCAGTGGCTGACAATCGCCAATCGACAAACTCAGCCCATGTGCAACCAGAGGATAGTGCTTTGCTATCTGCTGTAACTGCTCGCGTTTAAGTCCGCCCATGTTCATCCAGTTCTCCGGAGCAAGCTCAAGGAAATCGATGTCGGGATGGTCAGGCAACTGGCATAGCAAATCGATGTGTTCGCTACGCAAGCCGATGCCTTTTGAAGTACGATCTATTGCCCGCATACACCACCAGTGATTTTGCTGTTGGTTAGAGTAATGGTTTCAGCGGAAGGTGAGATTCCCTCTGCGGTTAAGCCGCATTTACCATCTCTGGCGCGTACTAAACGTCCTTGCGGATCGCTTTTTAAATCCTGTTTCTCAAAGCGTTTTTCAGTACCACATTTGCCAGCCGCGCATTTGCCACCATTTTGAGAGGTGGGTTGCGCACTCACTGGTGCTTCCGTTGACGTTTCTGCAACGCTCATTGCAGGATGAAGAGCAATGGCCGAAGTCATCGCAATAGACAAAACAATTTTACAATTCATGGGTTATCTCCTTCACGGAACTCATTGGGTAGCTTGAGAGATCACGGGCGGCAATAACTTCGCCGTGATAAAACTGTTTGATGATCTTGGTGGACTCTGATTTATGTTTAAGGCCGACTCCCATCCAGTGGTTGAGCACGAGCAGTTTAGGATTGATTTTGGCTGCAATTTCGCCAATCACTGAAGGTTTAGCGTGCATAAATGCGGAAACTTCATCGGCTGACTCATGAACAGCCATCGGCATGACTAAGATGTCAGCGCCTTGAGCAAAATCGAGAAATGCTGGGTTACTGCCGTTTTGATCGGCAGAAATGACAATAACGCCCTGATCACTTTCAATACGATAAGCCAAACATGGCACGTCCCCATGAGGAATACCGAGTGCGTAAATGGTTAAACCGTCTTGTTGATACACTTTAGTTGGTGTCGTGGTTTGGTAAGAAACATCAGTGATGGTGACTGGGAACAAACCATCGCTGCCATCATACAAACCGTTCAAATAAGCATAAGCGCCATCTTTGTTATTAAAGAGTGCGTCCATATAGCCTGATAGGCTAGGGAAGGCTGATCCCGCTTGCGGCCCAGCAATATCTAGCGGATCTTGACGGTTAAAGAAGTAGCCACCTTTAAGTAGCGCGGGCAAGTCTGCAACGTGGTCGGTGTGAAAATGGGTAATGCCTAGAAAATCCAAATCTTCCAGTTTAGAGCCGGATTGGCCAAAGCGCAGATACGCGCCGCCGCCAGCATCAATCATGATTTTAGATTTGCCTTTCCACCAAATTACTTCCGCTGAAGAAGAGCGCAGATCATCTGAAATTGGCCCTCCCGATCCTAAAACTTGTAAAGTGAATTCTTTGTCGAGCGGTTCTAACGAGTTTGCGTAAGCACCGATGGCACCGCACGACAAACTGATTGCGAGCACCAGCGCCTTGAGTGGTTGTTTCATGCTGACTACCTTTTGATTGTCTTTTTTATGATATGTGGATACCTAGGGCGAAAAGAGACTTGCGATAAAAGTGCAAGCTTTTTGATTCTCGTCAAGGTGTAGGTGAAAGATATGATTTACGAGGATGTTTGGTCAATCTTAATTTTCTTACCTATTGGTTAAGGTAAATTGAACGATGTGGTGTGATGCAATGATAAGCCTGTTAGATTCTAGGTTTGTACCGCATAGCCAGAACCAATTAATACACATAAAAAAACAACAAATGTTCTATTTAGAACGGCATCACTGCAGTGTTCAGTGATATTTAACCCACGTTTACTTTTAAGTGATGTTATTTTTGGGTGGTTTTGAATAGGGTAAAGCTATTATTTTTTACAAATACCTATGATGTCAGTAATGTTTATGATGAAGATGAAGCCAAGCTATTACGTGATTCCTATGCTTATTGCATTTAATGTCCATGCGGCTGACAGTCAGTGTGATGTGATTTCCAGCCAGTTACGCGATGTGAGCAATGGCTCTGAAGCGGTTGAACATTCTGACGGGTACAGCGTTCGTGACAATCCGCCTATTCGCTGCGCCGAGATCGTGTTTAAGACCAAACAGAGTTACGACAAAGTGGTTGCTTGGATGAATGATGATTTCACGGCGATTTATGTCGATGGTTCAGAAGCAACGTCCAATATGGTTCGATTTCGAGAGGATGATGTAAAAGCTGGCTACGTGAAAATGAAGGTAAATCAACCAATTACCGCTTATGTCTGTTTTGGTCAATCGAGCGTTCCGATCAGTCAAATAGAGTGCGATATAAAATAGATTGCTTAGCAATGTTAAGTGCCATCTCCTTAAATGGGGGGCAAATGATAGTCAGGCCTTATCCTGACAAAGCCATACATTTCGATACCCAATCCTTTTCTCATTCAACGTACAATCGCCGCACTTAATTATTGAAAAGGGTTGTTGTAACGATGTCAGCAAAATTTGTACTCTCACCCATTATGGGTTTGATGGTTTGTTTGGGTATGCATACACCAACAGTATTGGCTGAGTCAGTCGCTTGGGATCAAGCTGGTCAGCAATGGCAGACTCAACAATCGCAACATTTTATCGTGCACTTTCGCAGTGAATTGGCCCAGTACGCGGCGCGTTCGTTAGATATTGCCGAGAAAGTGCATCAAGACCTTGCCAGTCAATTCTCAAAGATGCCAGCTGAAAAAACGCACCTAACGCTGGTGGATGACTACGACTATTCCAACGGTTGGGCAACGCCGCTGCCTTATGCTCAAATTCGCTTGATCTTAAATCCTCCCAGCGATGTTAATGGATTGGAAGGCAATGATGAATGGTTGCACATGCTCATCCGCCATGAGTACACTCACATTGTTCATATGGAATTAAATGAGCGTGCGGTCACTGGAGCTCGACGTATTTTTGGCCGCCACACACTGCTTTTCCCGCATGCAATGACACCCTCGATGCTGTTAGAAGGGTTAGCGGTTTACATGGAAAGCCAAAATGAAGAAGGTTATGGACGTTTGCACAATAGCCATTTTGCGATGCAAATGCGCATGGAAGTGGCGAGCGGACAACTGGCTGATCTCAACCAAATCGTAGTAGCGAACAAACGTTTACCGCTTGGCAGTAATTACCTCTACGGCGCGTATTTTATTGATTATTTAGCCAAAACGTATGGCGAAGACACACTCCAACATTTTTTAAGCGATTACAGTGGCTACCTAATTCCGGGCGTTTTCTTAAACCGAAGCGCTCAACGTGCTTTTGGTAAAGACTTTTTTGCGCTTTGGCAAGAGTTCCGTGCCGATCTAATCACGCAGTTTTCAGATCAAATTGTGCAAAGTAAGGAACAGCCTTCGGAGGCTCAATCTCTCGATAGCCAGCCGTTTGAATATCTATTAGCCAATGGTGGATCAGAGCAATTACTGGCTTGGCGTCGTGATGGGGTTGATCGAGCAAATTTAGCGATGTGGGATAGTAAGCAAAATCAATGGCAGCATTTATTGACTACAAAAAGCTTAACTAGCCTCGATGTTCATCCCCAGCAAGGTATCGTCGCGTCACAAGTGAATAGTTATCTTGATGGACGAGTGTTGAATGATCTTTATCGCTACGTTGATGGGCAGTGGCAGCGTTTAACCGAGCAACAGCGCTTTATCCAAGTACGTTGGAGCCGAGATGGGCAAAGTGTTTTCGCTACCCGTCATGAACAAGGGTTGCCTGAGTTATGGCAGGTGACGCTGGATGGGCAGCAAACTCGCTTATGGCAAGGCACATATGGTTGGGTCATTGGTGATATGGCGCTGTCTCCGACAGGCGACATTTATGCTTCCGTGAAGCATCCGTCTAGCGCGTGGAATATCATGCGTTTTGTCGCCAAAGAGCAGCGCTGGTTGGCTGTCACTGAAACATCAGCAACCGAGCATCAATTGAGTTTTACCCAAGAGGGTGAGTTGCTGTTCAGCGCCGATTACACGGGGCGTTATCAGATCTACCGAATGGACTTAACCAGTCTGCAGCTAGAGCAGTTAACCAATGAAATTGGAGGTGCTTTTTCTCCGCAATGGAATCAATCGCAAGGGCTTATCTACCAAGCTTATGAGCATGATGGTTACCATTTGCGCCATATTCCGACGGTGACGGCTTTCAATGAGGCTCCGCTGTCTTCCTTTGCCAAGGTGACATCCGCTGCTTCGACGCCGATATCTCAGGTCGAAAAAAGTGACACTACCGACTACTCACCGTTGTCGACTTTAACGCCACGTTATTGGGTTCCCGTTTGGCAAGGGGATGATAACCAATCGTTACTTGGTTTCTCGACCAGTGGTTCAGATGTGTTAGGGCGACATCAATATGAGATCCAAGCGGCTTGGGATACAAAAAATGCGTTGGCGACGTACCAATTGGGATATCAATATGACAACCGTTGGCAAGCGACGCTCAGCCGAGAGCATGAGTTTAAGTTAAACCCATTGACCAATAAAGACGATCGCATTGTCCGTCAAGATGACTTAACGTTACAACGTAATTATTTATGGCATGGCCTCGATGATAACTTAACGTTTGGTATCGGCACTTATTGGCAGAAAGAGTCACTGATCAAAGCGCCTCAAGGTACGCGCTATACACAAGCCAGTGATGAGTGGCTGGCAGGGGCTGCATTGCAATGGGATAACCGTGAAGGCTTATTGAATGTTCCCGGTTATGCGTGGGGTCATTACGCTGATTTGGTATGGGAGTCCAATGTTGGCGGTGATTACTCTGGACAAAAATGGCAGGCGCAGTGGCAAGCACATTGGGACCTCCCGGGGAGCTTCAACCTTACCACTCATCTTGCGGCAGGTTATGCGGACTCAAAAGCCAAACCGTTTGAGCTAGGCAGTTATGAAGGGGATAGTGAGCAGCTTTATGGCCGCCAACAGATAGCGTTGCGTGGCTACAGCTCTGCGGCTCAAGTAGGGCAAGCTTACGCGACACAAAGTGTTGAACTAAGCCGCTTATTGTATCGCGCTGAACGAAACTGGAATTTGTGGCCAATTGGCTTGGGGGATATTTCAGGTTCTGTATTTGTCGACTCAGGATCAAGCTGGAACGATAACCAAAACTACCAAGCCCTGACGGGGATTGGTGCTGAAGTGCAGATCGATACAATAGTACTTTATGGCGGCACGTTACCAGTACGGATTGGTTACGCTCATGGATTAGACAGTAAATTAGGCAAAGATGAAGTGTATATAAAGCTAACTGCTCAGTTTTAACCGTTTGTTAAGGAGGAAAGGGTCGCATCAAATGCGACCCTTTTTGCGTTGTAAGCCGAAGCAAGGCTTACTGCTTACTCAAACCTAACGCTTGTTATGGGGCACGGTTATTTTTTGTCATAATTCTTCCGTAATTTGATACATCTTTTTCCTCGGTCTTACAGCTGATGATTGGTACAACTCATTGGCTGCACTGCTGTGGATTTTTCATTTTCATTAATCGATGAGAAGGCTTAGTTAATTTAAGTAAGAAAATCCTCAGACAGTGAACTTAATTAGGTCGAACAACGTAATTAACAATTAAGTAAATTGTTGTTATTTGATTGCCTAGTCTTTTTTGATTGAGGAAAGAGTGATGTTAGAGACCCTCATGTTGTCGCGGATCCAGTTTGCCGCCAATATCAGTTTTCATATTTTATTTCCAACCATTACGATTGCGCTTGCATGGGTGATGGTGTTTTTTAAGTGGCGTTTTGTACGAACGCAAGCTCAGTTGTGGTTGGACTTATATTATTTCTGGGTCAAGATATTTGCCCTGACTTTTGCGCTCGGTGTTGTTTCTGGTATCACGATGAGTTTTCAATTTGGGACTAACTGGCCAGGATTTATGGAGAGAGTCGGTAACGTCGCTGGGCCATTGTTAGGCTACGAAGTGATGACGGCTTTCTTTATGGAGGCGACCTTCCTTGGCGTGATGCTTTTTGGGCGTGGAAGAGTACCTGAATGGGTGCATACCTTAGCAACCGTGCTGGTGGCGATAGGCACATCACTCTCTGCTTTTTGGATTTTAGTTTTAAATAGTTGGATGCATACACCTGCTGGTTATGAAGTGATTGAAGGCATTGTTCATGTCACCAGTTGGAAGGAGGTTATTTTTAATCCTTCTATGCCGTATCGGCTTGTACATATGTTGCTGGCTTCTTTACTCACCGCAAGTTTTGTCATTGCAGGGATCTCTGCTTACCAATTTTTGCGTAATGCGCAACTGGAAGCAGCGAAAGTGGGCCTTAAAGTCGGCATTATTCTCGCGGCCATTGCTATACCAATACAAATTTTTGTTGGCGATTTACACGGCTTAAATACGTTAAAACACCAACCCGCTAAAATTGCTGCGATGGAAGGGGTGTGGGACACGGAGCAAGGAGCACCGTTACTCTTGTTCGCTTGGCCTGATGAAGCCACGCGTAGCAATCACTTTGAACTCGGTATTCCTAAATTAGCCAGCTTGATACTCACACATGACCTCGACGGTGAAATTGTGGGTTTAAATCAATTTGCACCGGATCATCCCCCGGTTAAGCCACTGTTCTTCGGCTTTCGAATTATGGTCGGAATTGGCGTGCTGATGCTGCTAGTGAGTTGGTTTGGTGCATGGCGTTTAATTCGTAAAAAAACCTTACCCAAGTTCTATCTTTATACCGTTGTCGCGATGACGTTTTCAGGATGGGTAGCCACATTAGCAGGGTGGTATGTTACTGAAATTGGCCGTCAACCATGGCTTGTTAGTGGTGTATTGCGTACTTCTGATGCAGTTACTGCGATTGGAAGTGGTTCTGTTGTGCTGTCATTAGTGATGTATTTAACCATTTATGCCGTATTGCTAGTTGCTTATATCCATACACTGTTTTATTTAGCAAGGCAGTTCTCTACAGGCATAACGATTCAACCGATTGACGAGCAAAAGGCACCATTATGATCTCTTATCTACCGGAAATTTATCTTTTATTGCTTGGCTTTAGTGTTTTCATGTATGCGGTACTTGATGGTTATGATTTGGGTGTCGGTATTTTATTACCCCAAAATAATGAGCAACAGCGCGATAGAATGATCGCCTCGATTGGCCCTTTCTGGGATGCCAATGAAACATGGCTAGTGCTAGGCGTTGGTATTTTATTGATTGCGTTTCCAAGTGCACATAGCTTGATTTTGACAGAGCTGTATTTGCCCACCGCACTGATGCTGATCGCATTGATTATGCGTGGTGTAGCGTTTGATTTTCGTGCAAAAGCGAAAGCGGATCATAAAGACCACTGGGACTTGTGTTTTAAAACCGGCTCTTTACTTGCCGCATTAACCCAAGGTTACATGATTGGACGGTATGTGATGAGCTTTGAGGAGTCGATGCAGGCTTATGGCTTTGCACTACTCAGTTCGCTGTGCGTGACGGCCGCTTATGTTTATATCGGTGGTGCTTGGCTGGTGTTAAAGACTGAAGGCGCGTTACAAATTCGAGCGGCGCGCTGGTCACGCCGCGCGGGTTGGTTGGCCGCGCTGGGTATTTTCTCAGTCAGTATTGTTAACCCGCTATTTAATCCACTGGTCGCGGAACGTTGGTTTAGCTTCCCTGAAATGCTGTTATTAGCTCCTGTTCCGCTGGTGGTGTTAGTCACGATTTTTATGGTTGATCGCTATTTAAAAAGAGTACCTGTAGTGAATGATATGGGAGTTCAATGGCCATTTTTTGGTGTGATGCTAATTTTTGCATTAAGCTTTCTTGGATTAGCCTATAGCTTTTTCTCTGATGTCGTCCCCGGGATAATGACGGCTCAAGAATCAGCCGCTTCTACTGCTAGCTTATTGGTAGTGGGCATTGGTGTCGTGATTGTGATGCCGATGATCTTGCTGTACACCTTTGTGGTTTACCGAATCTTTAAAGGTAAATCGACAGATTTAAGCTATAAATAGCAAGAGAATGGATACTATAACGGCCTCAAAAGAGGCCGTTATTTTTAAACCCACGATATGAGGTTAGACTTGGAAGCGACGTACCGTATTTTGTAGCATTGCTGCCAACTGACTCAGCTCTGCACACGCTTGAGCGGCGCTGGAAGAACCTTGTGCAACTTGCTTAGCTGATTCACTAATGCGTTCGATATTGCGACTGAGCTCTTCGCTAACCGAATCTTGCTCTCCGCACGCACTGGCGATTTGAATGGTCATATCAGCAATATGCGCGCTTTGATTACTAATGTGGTCAATCGCGATTTGAGTTTGGCCACTTTGCTCCACACATTGTCCCATAAGTGCACTGCTTTGTGACGTCGCTTCACGAGCACGCAGTGCGCATGTTTGTAGGCTTTGGATAATATTGACGATGTCGCCCGTCGATTGCTGAGTTTTGCCAGCTAAAGCACGGACTTCATCAGCCACAACCGCAAAACCACGCCCTTGTTCACCAGCACGCGCCGCTTCAATTGCTGCGTTAAGTGCAAGCAAATTGGTTTGGTCGGCGATGTTGCTTATCACGTCAACGACAACGTTAATTTGCTGCGCTTGCTGCTCAAGCTCTAATACGCGTTGTTCTGCTTGATCAATTTCTTGAGTCACAAGAGAGATAGCATTCGCGACGGAATCCATCTGTTTTGATCCAAGGATAGATTGTTGGTTACTTTCACGAGCGGCGTCAGAAGCGACTTCTGTGCTTCGTGCCACTTCTGCAACCGTTGATTTCATTTGCGTCATGGCCGTAGCAATGTGCATCACCTCGACCTGTTGCTCTTGCATGCCCTGTGATGTCTGTTCAGAGACGGCGCTAACTTCATCGACAGCATGAGATAGTTGAGTCGCTCCGGCGATGATCTCTTCCACCATTGAGCGTAAATTCTCTTGCATACTTGAACACGCATCGGCCAATTCACCTAGCTCATCTTGTCCAATATGCTGACGTGCTAATCGATGGCTTAAATTACCTCCAGCAATGGCGTTCGCTTGCTGTACAACCAACTGTAGTGGCTGGCAGATTAAGCGAGAAAGTAATAGTGTAATGAACACCATAAATGCTATCAGCGCAACGATGCTGCCGGTGGAAAATGAGGTGATAGCTTGAATAAGCGTCATCAGTTCAGAGCGATTTTTGGCAACAAAGGTTTGGTTTAAATTGAGAAGATCGTCAATCGCACTCTCTAGGCGTTCAAATGTAACCAATGAGGCTGAAATATCCCCTTGAGCTTTTACGATATTTTGATTGAGGATATCGTCATTAAAAGAGCCAAGCGCAGTCAAGTAGTCACGCCAGAGGTTTTTAACTGGCATAAAAATCGAACGCTCGTGATCGGTCCAAACCGCACGCTCATAGGTGGCTAGTGCACTATCAATTGCTTGATAGTGTTCCTGCATCCAACGAATATCCTCCGTAATTTCGGCTTGATCGGTTGCGGAAAGCAAACTGATTTGAGCACGTCGCACAGAAGCCATATTGTATTTGACGTTATTGACCATCATCATTGATGGAAGTGTGTCATCCGTTAGATTGAGTAGGTCATCTTGTATTTCGTTCAATGAACGATATAGGTAATAACCGAAGGCGATGTTGACTAACGCGATAATAGTAAAGGCAAGCGCAATTTTTTTGCGAATGGCTAAATCTTTTAAAAAAGACATGGTAATAAGTGACCTCGGAGTAAAACAACGGAGTTATACCTGTCCCACTTGCAGTATTGCTGTATTGATCACGTTCATTGACGCCAATTCCACCATTTTATTGATGTTTTTTCGGCCTCACTTACTGGTCATCGACAGCATCCTAAGTGGCTTGGGTATCGGGTCACGTCCATATGAAAATAGAGAGATATCCATAAAGTTGTGCATCGTATCACAATTGAAACTTGACTCCTATGGTGTTTTTGAGATTTTTGTGAGTGAGATATTGGGTGTGGAGAGCTTAGAATAACGATCAAGACGGTTATTTTAAGCTTTGTTAAGGTCACAATTCTTTACATCTCAACCACCTAGTTTATAGTGATTTCCATTTTGAATTGGGTGCTAATTGGGTAACAAAAGGGATGGTTGTACTGTTCACTTGGTACTTTTGGCGTTAAGGTAAACGGAAAAAGGTATTTGAATCATGAAATTAAAAACACGTTTACAGCTACTGTCTGCGATCGAACATAAAACTGAAATTCCGATGCTGCTGCTATCGGTAGTGTATGTGATCGTCGCTTTACTACCAGATATTGCACCTTTACAGCCCGAAGAGCTTGATTTTCTGGAGCACCTGCTTTGGATTATTTGGGCATTGTTTGCAACGGAGTTACTGGTTAAGGTTTTACTCAGCCCACATCCAGTGCGTTACATGGTAAAAAACTGGCCAGACGTGTTGATTGTGGCCATGCCATTCCTACGTCCGCTCCGTTTTTTACGCATTTTACTGATCTTGCCAAGAGCATGGCGTCAAACAAAGGCGGTACTGAGACAAAAAACGCTCAGCTTTATTGGGCTAACCAGCTTATCGACAGTGCTTCTTTCCGCGGCTTTTGTCTATTTGGTCGAAAAAGGAACTGATAGCCCAATCAATGATTTTTCTGATGCGATTTGGTGGGCAATGACCACGATTACTACTGTTGGTTACGGCGATATGTATCCAATCACTCCATTTGGGCGTGGTGTTGCCGTGTTTCTGATGTTGACGGGTATTACACTTTTCGGTTTATTGACCGCGAGTGTCGCCTCATTTTTCATTGAAGAAGATGGGCAATCAGCAGAGCATAATAGTGCACATCACACGAAACAGCTTAATAAAGTGTTAAAACAACTTTCTGTTCAACAACCTGTTCGCAAGCGTTTTCATTTAGCTCGCTACCGTGCTCAGTTGGCCTCTCGTCATAAGAAATAACCACTGAAGTTCTAGTTATCATCGTATTGGAATGCCAGAGATTGATCTAGGTGGTTTTAAGCAAAGTGATAAACTTACTGAGCGGCATAGGTTTATAAAAGAAATAGCCTTGTAAATAGTCAATTTCTCTTTCGTTCAAAAAATCAATTTGATCTTGGGTTTCCACACCTTCGGCGATGGTTTTTAACCCAAGTCGCTTAGCCAAATCGACTAAGTTTTCAACAATATGGCTAGAGATCGCATCACTACCGATCATGGTAATAAAGCTTCTGTCGATTTTTAAAATGTCAAACTTGAACTCTTGCAAATAGTTCAAACTAGAATGACCCGTACCAAAATCATCAATTGCTAGCAACACACCTATTTTATCCAATGACTGGAAGAGCTTTTTTGCTTCATCACTATCAATAACCAACTCTCTCTCAGTGAGCTCTAGCGTTAAAATATGTTTACGATTGTTGAAGGTTTCAATGAAATGTTTGCAATCATCAAACAAATTGGAAGCTACGCAGTGCTTGGCTGAAATATTAAATCCAATACTGAAATGCTCTGGAAACTGTGCTTGATGCAATGAAAGTTCATGCTCTACTTGGGACATTAACTGAGTCGTAATAGGAATGATTAGCCCAGATTCCTCCGCTAAGGGAATAAAAAGATCGGGCCTCACTAATCCATGAACAGGATGTTGCCAGCGGGCAAGCACTTCGATATGGCAGAGCTGACCACTACCATCAACAATCGGTTGTACATACGGAATGAACTCGTTGGATTGAATAGCACGTTTCACTTCTCCTTGCATTGACGAAGCTTGGCCGAGTTTCCAATAAGCAAAGCCGCCTAAACCAATACTCATAAGAAGAACTAACATCGTGCTGGTTTGTTTGGTGTTTTTAAAATAAAGCCAGTAGTCATTTATAGTTAATTTTACGGCTAGCGAGTAGGGATAGTGATGTGAAGTATTTCGCAGTGTCGGTGATAGTGGTTGTGTCATCACAGCCCCTGTTTGATCGAGATAATTATCTCCGACATGGAAAGAGAGGTGCCCATAGTAATCAAGTAAGATAAGTATATTAGTCAAGTAGTAGGCGGTAACGCCAGTGATGACAGTACCTTGCTCATAGTCGCGTTTAAAAGCTAATACAGGTCGTAACGGTGTAAGTCGGTTTCCCGACATTAGATATAATTCTTTACCTATATAGTTATCAATACGGTAGTGTTCGTTGGCTTCACCGCGTAGCGAATTACAGTAAATGGTTCCCTTCTTGGCTAGATTAAGTGTTCGTATATCTGGAGTTGTTGCCACCAGTTCCCGTAAATAAGGAATAGCCTCTGAGCAACTTGTGCCTAGGTACGGTGCTGCACGTTCATTTGCGACATAAGCATTTCTAAGCAACAGATCCATATAATCCGTACCTTTGAGTAGTATGTTCTGCATATGATCATTTAAATCAGCTCGTGTTTGCCAAGCGATAATTGGACTAGCAATCACAATGGGTAGTAAGAAAGCTAGTAAGCTTAATACCCACCGTTTACATCTTTCATATTTAACAAATGTCTGCATCTTATCCGAGGGTTGTTTGCTTAATCATGCAGTAAGCGTAGCAAACATCCTCTGAAAATCATCCGTTTATTTCGCAGTTTGCTTGAACTTCAGCACGACTTACGTCCTTGTAAGTACAAGCCATCATTTTAGCCAATCCATTGATCAAGCATGTGTTTATCTGGTAGCGCTGTCATTGCCCCTTTTTGGGTGGTGGCTAATGCTCCGCAGCCATTAGCCCATTGCACTGCGTTTATGATAGTACCCTTATTAAACCACTCTTTATGTAATGACAACTGGCAAAGTAATCCACCGACAAAAGCATCTCCGGCACCTGTTGTATCGATAGGTTTTACGGCTTTTCCCGTAATCATTGTTTGCATCTCTGCTGTGATCACCTGCGCTCCTTTTGCACCTTGAGTAATGACAACCAGCGGAATGTTCAATTCTTTCACTGAGATTAATCCCTGCTCAAGGCTAGGGCGCTGCGTGAGCAAGATCAGTTCGTCATCAGAAAACTTAACCACATCTGCCATTGCCACTACGCTCATCACCACTGGGATCATCTCTTCGGGGTTAGGCCAGACCTCTTCTCGTAGATTGGGATCAAAACTGACAAATCCCCCGTTGGCTTTGATGCGTTTAATCGCTTCAATGGTAGTGCTGCGACTCGGTTCACTGGCCAGTGCAATGGAGCAACAATGCAGCCATTCGCCCGCTAAAAAGGTCGGAATATCTGAACATTGGATGAATTGATCCGCGCTCGGTTTCACCATAAAGGTAAAACTGCGTTCGCCGTGCGAGTCTAAATCGACCACGACGGTTGATGTTCTTTGCTGCTCATCCAACTGCAAATATCGGGTGTCCACTTTCTCTTCGGTTAATGTGGATTGCATAAAGCGCCCCATAGGGTCATTACCCACACGGCCAAAAAAGGCGCTATTACCCCCCAATCTTGCGATGGCAACAGCCACATTCGCCGGAGCACCGCCCGGACATTTGAGATAGTGTGCTTCACCATCAGGAATTAAGTCGACGACCGCGTCGCCTGTCACCCAAACTCGATTCATTTTTTCTTCCAATATCCGTGTTATTCGCTGAAGAAATAAGCCCACTCACATCGAGCGGGCTTAGGAGCATAACAGCCTTGGGGGTTACGCTGTTGCTTGTTTATCAAGCTTTGCGCGCTCTTTGGCACCCAAAACAAGTGTTAAGGTAAAGGCAATGACAAAAGAAATCAGCATGCCAATGATGTAGTAGCTGATTTTCTCTGGGTTAATAGAAATCACTCCTGGAAGCCCAGCCGCGCCTAACGCTTGTGCTTTGACATTAAACAAGGTAATGAATGCACTGGCACAAGCTGAACCGATGATCGCAGCAATAAATGGGTAGCGAAGTTTCAGGTTTACACCGAACATAGCGGGTTCGGTAATGCCCAGAAGGGCGGTCACACCTGATGGAATCGCAATGCCTTTTAATTTGATATCTTTGGTGTTCATACCAACTGCTAAAGCTGCTGCACCTTGTGCGACGTTTGACATGGCCGCAATAGGAAAAATAAACGTACCACCAGTAATGGCGATGTCAGCTAATAGCTGTGTTTCGATAGCAATAAAGCTGTGGTGCATGCCAGTAATCACAAACGGCGCGTAGATAAAGCCAAACAGTGCACCACCAATGAAGCCAGCAGAATCGTATAGCCAGTTCAGCCCATCACCCAATAGAAAGCCGATATCGCGAGTAATCGGGCCTACCAGTGTGAAGGTTAAAAAGCCTGCAATGAAAATCGAGAGCATAGGCGTCAGTAAATTATCCAGTACAGAAGGGATAATTTTGCGCAGGCCATTTTCGATTTTTGCAAGAATAAAGGCGGAGACTAAAACGGGTAAGACAGAGCCCTGATAGCCGACTTTCTGGATCTCAAAGCCAAAAATATTCCAAGTAGGGATGGTGCCTGCGACGGACGCGCCGCCAAATCCCCAACCATTGAGCAGGTCTGGGTGAACCATCAACATACCTAATGCAGCTCCAAGGAATGGGTTGCCGCCGAATTTTTTAGAAGCAGAAAATGCCAACAAAACAGGAAGATAAACAAAAGGGGCGTTAGCGAAGGTGTTGATCATGCTGGCAAGATCAGCCAAGCCCGGGTTAGCATCAATCAGTGATTGCCCTTCGATAAAAAGCCCAGTAGCTGTCAGTACATTGAACAGCCCCATCAATAAACCGCCAGCGACGATGGCCGGGATAATAGGGACAAAAATGTCAGACAACCCTTTAACGGCGCGCTGAACTAGGTTCTGCTTTTGTGCACCCGCGCTTGCAACATCATTGGTTGACATTTCGGCAAGGCCGGTCAGCTTGGCCATTTCCGCATAAACTTGGTTAACGATACCAGAGCCAAAAATAATTTGATATTGGCCAGCGACTTTGAATTGTCCTTTGACACCTTCAAGTGAATCAATGGCTTGTTCATCAACCAATGTGTCATCTTTTAGCGCTAATCTTAAACGTGTTGCACAGTGAGCAAGGGCTTGGATATTTTCTCTGCCACCTAATTGCTCTAATAATTGTTTTGCTATGACTGGATAGTTCATAACCCACCCCGGTTGTTGTTTGGTATCCAGATGACTTGATCTCTTTAAGATAAGCATGGTGGATAAAGTTAAAATAAGTATTTTTGGGAACGTTTGCAGAATGGATTTTTGATGAATAATTCAAAGTAGTCAAAAGCCAACCATTGATTCTGTGAATTAGATCGGTAAAAGAGAGATCGATAATTCTACAAACAGCGTTAGAATCACACTATTCGATCGTTTGCTGCGCTGAGTTTTGCAAACAATCCCAAAACAGAATGAGTAAGGTTATGTATGTCGAGTTTGCACGATGTCGCTAAGCTGGCCGGAGTTTCTAAATCGACGGTTTCACGCGTTGTAAATGATGAGTATGGTGTTAAAGAGTCTACAAAAATCAAAGTGTTAAAGGCAATTTCCGAATGCGGCTATATGGTCAACCAAGTCGCTAAAGATCTCAAATCACAAAAAACCAATTTAATTGGAGTCATCGTTCCGCGAGTCTCTTCGCATGCGACAGCACAAGGTGTTGATGGTTTAAGTGCCATATTTGAACAAGCGGGCAAACACGTGTTGCTTGCCAATACTCATCAAGATCACGCTAAAGAGTTGGAATATATTCAAATATTTAATCAAAAGAGGGTCGAAGGCATTGTACTTTACGCCACACACCTTGATATGCCATTAGTGAAAGCAATCCAACAATCTAATGTCCCGGTGGTATTGGTTGGGCAAGATGGCTCACTGCACGATATCCCGAGTATTGTTCATGATGATCTTCGCGTTGGATTCGAAGCGGGTAAACGGTTGATAGCAAAAGGTTGTCAACACATTGGTTTTATTGGTGTTCAGAGCGATGACGTAGCGGTGGATTGCTTGCGTTCTCAAGGGTTAGAGCAAGCACTGGGTATCAACAATTTAACCCTGTTGTTTCATGTGCGTGGTGATTTTTCGATTGAATCTGGTTACTTACAAGCTAAAACATTAATCACGCAATACCCACAATTAGATGGTCTTTTTTGCGCAACCGATAGAATTGCGGTTGGAGCGGTGAAAGCACTGCAAGAGTCTGGAGTTCAGGTTGGATCGCAAATAAAAGTATTAGGAGTTGGCAATGATGAGCTCGCATTTGTCAGTAACCCAAGCTTATCAACATTCAACTATGCCTTTGATAAAGCAGGTGAAAATGCAGCCAAGATGTTGCTTGAACGTATTGCTGGTCGTGGGCAGGAGATGAGTAAAGTCGTGTTAACATTCCAAAATATCGAACGTGAAACCGGCTAAGGCTGAAGGTGCTTGCTGAGGGGAAGCCCGCATAATTGAGGGCAATATTTCACCAATGCTTGCAAGCAGGCTTATTTTTTTATATTTTGCAATCGTTCCCATAAGTTGAGTGTAAGTCATGTCATTAGAAACAGTGCCAGTGGAAAAAATGTCATTTGAAGAGATGGTGAGATTAGTTGGCGGCCCGGCCAATATTCAGCGAGTACTCGCACCAAGAGGCGAAATCGTTATTGCGCTGCGAGATCCAGCTTTAGTCAATGTTTTACCGAGTCATATGCGCTTGCGAGAAGTGCTCGGTGAATGGCAGCTTTCATTTTTGATTCAACAAGATAACATCAATGAATATGCCGATGAACTGATCAACAGTTTAGGTCGAATGATTGATTCTCAGCTGCGGCTTAATGCGTACGCCTATTCCTCGCCAAACGATTGTCCCTTTCGTCCAACGTGGCATATTTCTCCGCCGCAAGGGCTGCTCAATGATCCAAACGGTTTCATTTATCACCAAGGAAAATATCATCTTTTTTATCAGTGGTATCCTTATGGGTGTGAGCACAAGGATAAATATTGGGTACAACTGACGAGTACTGATCTTATTCACTGGCAATGGCAAGGTATTGCACTGACTCCATCAGATTGGTATGACAGTCACGGAGTTTTTTCTGGTCATGCTTTAAGTCACAACGATGAGTTGATGCTTTTCTATACTGGCAATGTTCGGTTAGGTGAACAGCGATTGCGTCAAACAACGCAGTGTTTAGCTGTGTCGCAAGATGGCCTCTGTTTTGAAAAACGTGGCCCAGTGATCCGTAATTTGCCAACGGGTGTCACGGAACACATTCGCGACCCTAAAATAGTGCGCCACCGAGGAAGATGGCTCATGTTGCTTGGCGCGCAAACAACGCAGTTGCAAGGTCGGCTGGCGATTTACCATTCACATGATCTTAAAGAGTGGCATTTCGATGGTCTATTTGGTGAAGAAATCGCACCGCTCGGTTACATGTGGGAATGTCCCGATCTGTTTGAAATTGCGGGCCAAAGTTATTTTGTTTTTGGCCCTCAAGGGATTATTTCAGATAACGTGAACCACACAGTTATCCATCAGAATCGTATTGCAAAAGTCTTATGGGATGAAAATGATCATCCTCACTTTTGTCATCTGCAACCACTGGATCACGGCTTTGATTTTTATGCTCCTCAAACAATGCAAACGGCAGACGGGCGGCGTGTCTTGTGTGCATGGATGGGGTTGCCTGACGAAATTAATCATCCTAGTTGTGACAACGGCTGGCTGCATCAACTTACGGCACTGCGTGAGTTGAGTGTTGAGAATGGTCAACTTATTCAAAGGCCTATAAAGGAGCTAGAGCAGTTATGTAACCAGCCGGTAAGTTTGGAGTTAAGCGATAAATGCACCATTCTCAACACCAAAAGTTTTGAAATGTGTATCACTTTGCCGTGGGGGGCAAGCTTACGTTTGTTTGAAAAAGGTGAGCAATACGTTGAACTGAGTTTGGATGCCCAGCAAAAAGTATTACGTTTTGATCGTTCCCATACTTTGATACGTCAAGGTGATGTGATTCGTGAATTGGCCTTAGAGTGTGAACAGGTTGAGCTGCAGATTCTCGCGGATAATTCTTCATTAGAAGTGTTCATCAACGGCGGAAAAGCAGTGATGAGTGCAAGAGTGTTTACCGAACAAGAGGCGACAGGGGTATCACTATTAAATGCGTTGGTTACGGCCAAATACTCTCCTATCCAGCCCGTCAGCGCTTCTTCATTCGCTACTCAATTCTAAATTAAGCCGAAAGTAAACTTTCGGCTTAAAAAATAATAACCTTTTTCTTTCTTGGTCTATCCTTAAGTAAAAGATAAGTGAGATCAATATGATCGGTATGAGTTCAGACAATAGCAGAGATGATATTGACCTCTCTTCTGGTCTGCGTCCTATTCATTAAACACAAGAGTCAGATGGCTATCATGCGGTGCGATGAAGTCAACGCACAGTGCTTAACTCATACCATTGATTAAGGCGAAATGAAGTATGTGGAAAAGTGTCAAAGTGATCTTTGTTACCCAAGTTGTTCTGGCAGTGTCCATTGTGTTGGGCATTTCTAGTTACATTGATTACCAGTCAAAGAAAGCGGAGTTGCAGCATAGCCTAGATACATCAATCTTGAATGCAAAAGAGCGTTTGAGCTACAGCCTACCTAAAGCAATTTGGGATTTTGATTTACATGCCGCCAAACTCACTATTTCAGCAGAGTTAAATAACCCAGACATACAAGCGGTTAGAGTGAAAGATGCGGGTGGTACACCGCTTCTTTTCCTGAGTACATCACCCGAGTCTCAAGATGTGAAAGAGATGGAGCCCAATGAGGGGAAACAATACGAATCCATGCTCTCTTCGGTGCAAAAGCTCACCTTTGTTGAGTATGAAAAGGAAAATGAAGTTGGTCAGGTAGAGCTTTTCTATAACACAGATAGGCTAGAAAAAACCTTGTTACAAAGTCTGCAATATAGCCTGATTGAGTTGCTGATTTTAGATAGCGTAATGATTGTATTCCTAATTTTGGCGTTAACGAAAACCGTCCTTCGCCCGCTCAACGATTTAACAGAGCGAGTGGCCGATCTTGCAACCGGTGAAGGGGATTTAAGTCGCATCATTCCAGAACCCAAATATAGAGAGTTTTCGCAGATCATCCGCAGTATTAATCATTTTACGGAGTCGCTAAGGGAGATAGTTGTACAAGTAACGAATGCTTCTGTGCAGTTAAAAGACACCGCAGAGATGAGTGGTCAGGTTGCCATTAGAAATGCGCAGCAAATTGATCAACAAAAGCACAGTTTATCGACCGTCGCTGCCGCTTCCACACAGATGAGTCAGTCGGTGGCAACAGTGGCTGAAACCGCTAATGACGCCGCAAGGCAAGCAAGTGAGGCTTCTCAATTGGTCGATAATGTTTACCACTCAATAGAACGCTCTGCCGCCGAGATTGTAAACATGCGTTCCGAAATGGGTTCGGTAAACGCGGAAATGCATAAGCTACTTGATGAAGGGCGGAAAATATCAACCGTGGTCGGGGTGATTAATGACATTTCCGAGCAAACCAACTTGCTGGCACTGAACGCTGCTATTGAAGCGGCACGCGCAGGTGAGCATGGTCGTGGTTTTGCAGTAGTGGCTGACGAAGTGCGCAACCTTTCGACCAAAACTAGCCAATCCACTGAACAGATCCAAACCAATATTCGCTCACTTAGCAGTGCAACAGAATCGGTTGAGCAAGAAATTATTCGCATCTCTAATTTGTTAGA
Source organism: Vibrio sp. V04_P4A5T148 (assembly GCF_963875605.1). Classification (NCBI taxonomy): domain Bacteria; kingdom Pseudomonadati; phylum Pseudomonadota; class Gammaproteobacteria; order Vibrionales; family Vibrionaceae; genus Vibrio; species Vibrio sp. V04_P4A5T148. Next base: position 111,322 of record NZ_CAWNMS010000058.1, on the reverse strand, counting down.
AAGCACCGCTAAGCGGGTATCAGAGTCACAACATTCTGTTGAGCAGGTGAAAAATACTATCTCTGAAATTTCTGAAAGAAATGGAGAGATTTCGCATGCCACAGAAGAGCAGAAACAAGCCATTGATGAAGTCAGTCAGGCGATTGTTGAAGCATCAGAGGCCACTAATGAGCTGTCGAGTAGTGGTCAAGATAATGCTCAGAGAACGAGAGAAGTTCTTCAACTGAGCTCAAACATTAAAACTCATATGCGTAAGTTCAAAACATAAGTTCCACCTTCAAGGAGAAGAAAGTATGAAGCGTCTGTTGATCTTTATTTTCAGTATGATGATGGCCTTACCGAGTAGCTTTGCTGCTACTATTACGGCTGCGCAAGATCCATGGCCACCGTTTATTTCACCGGATAAAAGCATGCCGGGGCTATCGGTAGAAATCGCTGTTGCGGCTATGAAAACACAGGGCTATGACGTCAATTTTCAAATCATGCCTTGGTCACGAGCATTAGATGAGGTGAGTAAAGGCAGAATTGATCTGTTGCCCGCAACTTGGTATACGCAGGAGAGAACGGCTTATTTACTTTACAGTGACTCATATTTAGAAAATGAACTGAGCTTTATTAAAAGAGCAGGCGATGCTTTCGAATTTTCAGGTTTAAATAGTTTGAGTGGCAAACAAGTTGGCATCGTTAGGGGCTATGGTTATGGGGATGACTTTTTATCCGCCACTAATTTCAACAAACCAGACGCTAATGATCTCACGACTAACTTGAAGAAACTGCAAGCCAAACGAATTGATCTTACCCTTGAAGATAAGTTGGTCGCGTTATCGACCATGAAAGAGGCGGGCTTAAATAGCAGTGATTTTCAGTTTACCACGGCATCTTTGTCTAAAAATCCTTTACATGTTACCTCAGGTAAAGCAAACCCTAATGCGCAGAAATATATTGATGCGTATAACAAAGGGTTAGCTACGATTAAAGCTGACGGAACATTTGATGCCATTTTAGCGAAATACGGTATTCAGTGATTTTTTTTAAAAAAAAGGCCGCAGTTTTAACTTTAACGCTGCGGCCTTTTTCTATTCCAATAGGAGTTGAATTCTTTGAAGTAAGCATTGGGGTAAATATTAGCGTTTTGAGCCGCGCTGCTCAGCTTTACGTGCTAATTTTTGCGCACGCTTTTGTTCGATCAGTGATGCGGTATCGCCGCCAATGTGTGCTTCTCCACGCTGTTTTGCGAGCTGAACTTGTTTTTCTCGCTCACGGAAACGGGCCAGTTGTTCCGCAGAGTGAGTACCGAAGCAGGATGGGCAACTGACGCCTTGCTCGTAGACTTCGCTCTGTTTGTCTTCACCGGTAATCGGCAAACGGCAAGCGTTACATACATCGTAGTGACTCTCTTTTAAAGCGTGCCCTACAGCCACTCTGCCATCAAACACATAGCAGTCACCTTGCCATAAGCTCTCTTCTTGCGGCACTTCTTCTAAGTATTTCAAAATACCACCCTCGAGATGGTACACCTCATCGAACCCTTGCTCTTTTAAATAAGCCGTGGATTTTTCACAGCGAATCCCGCCAGTACAAAACATCGCGACTTTTTTGTGTTTCTCTGGTGCGAGGTTCTTCTTCACATAATCAGGAAACTCACGAAAGGTTTCAGTGTGTGGGTTAAGCGCATTTTTGAAGGTGCCGATTTGGATTTCATAATCATTACGGGTATCGACAACCAGCACATCAGGGTCTGAAATTAGCGCATTCCAGTTTTCTGGTTTCACGTAAGTGCCCACAACGTGACGAGGGTCAATACCTTCAACGCCCATAGTGACAATCTCTTTTTTTAGCTTCACTTTGGTACGGTTAAATGGCTGCTCTGAGGCTTGTGATTCTTTGTAAACCGTGCCTTTCAAGTTCGGTTCAGCATCAAGCCAAGCCAGTAGCACATCTATCCCTTTGCGTGTTGATGCCACAGTGCCGTTAATTCCTTCACTGGCTAATAATAGCGTGCCACGAATTTGGTTTTCCTCCATTAGTTCAAGAAGCGGTGCTTGCAGCTCTTGGTAGTGATTGAGTTCAACAAACTTATAGAGTGCACAGACGACGTACTGACTCATGGGGTACCTTTTAAAAAACGATATAAAGAATTGGGGCGCATTATAGCGAAGGGACGCGCCCACAAATACGGACAATTATTAAGGACAATATTAGATGGGGTAGACCATTGGGAAATCCATGGTTGGATGTGCGGCGACAAGCGACGAGTAGCCATATACCTGCTCAATCCTTTCTGCATTGAGCGCTTCCCAAGGTGGCGCATCACAAACCAGTTTGCCATTGTGCAGCATCACCATGCGATCTGCATATTGAGCCGCAAGGTTGAGATCGTGCAGCACGACTACAACAGCGCACTGTTCTTGGTGTGCTAATGAACGTGCAATGCGCAGTGTATTGTGCTGGTGAGCCAGATCTAACGCTGACGTTGGTTCATCCAGCATCAGGATTTTTTTGTCACCGGAGTGGTGAAGTTGAGTTAATACCCGCGCCAGATGCAAACGTTGTTTTTCACCACCCGATAAAGCCGGGTAGAGATTGTTCGCTCTATCGCTGATATCGGTTTGTTGCATGTAGTGTAGCGCGACTTCACTGATTTGTTGGTGGCTTAAATTTAATGGCAGTGCGCCTAATTCCACCACTTCTTGAGCGATAAAAGGAAAGCTCAACGTACTTTGCTGCGGAAGAATAGCCAAGTGCTTTGCTAACTCATTCGGTTGCCACAGTGCTTGCGGAACACCGAAGTAAGCCATTTTGCCTGTTGATGAGATTTCACCGCTGAGTATTTTCAGCAAGGTACTTTTTCCAGCACCATTGGGGCCAAGTAACGCTGTGACTTGACCTGAAAAAATCTCAATATCAATCTTATCCAAAATGGTTCGATGGCCAAATTTAACCGATATATTACTGGCTTGGATCGCTGCCGTTGTACTCAAAATACTTTGCCTTTTTGTTGAAACAGAAGATAAAGGAAGAAAGGTGCACCCACCAGCGCAGTCACAATCCCGACAGGCAGCTCCGCAGGTGCCACTGCTATACGGGCAAACATATCGGCGACAGTGAGTAAGAGTGCACCAAGTAAAGCCGAAATGGGGATCAAACTACGGTGATCGGGGCCAACCAGCATCCGGCCTAGATGAGGGATGACCAAACCGATAAAACCAATCATGCCCACCGCGCTGACGGTCACTCCAACGCCGAGTGCGCTGAGTAAAATCATTGAACGCTTAAGTCGTTGCACAGAAATGCCTAGATGACGCGCTTCAGACTCGCCAAGTAATAATGCGTTGAGCGCCATCGCTTGACGAGAGAAACAGACGAGCAGCAGCAGTAAGGTCACAGCGCAAAAGAGAATATTTTGCCAGTTTGCACCCGCCAGTGACCCCATTGACCATAATGAGAGATCGCGTAGCATTTGATCGTCTGCAACATAATTCAAATAGCCAATACCCGCCCCCGATAGCGCGCTGATGGCGACGCCTGCGAGTAGCATGATGGTGACGGAAGTACCAAATTTACTGGTGCCTAATCGGTAAACTAACAAGGTAGTCAATGCACCGCCTAAAAAGGCAAAAATAGGTACCACTGCAGCGCTCATCCACGGGTTGGAAAACAGCGCTAAATTGGCGAATAGCACAATCGCAAGTGCGGCTCCGAGGGCTGAACCTGCCGAAACACCGATGATGCCGGGCTCAGCTAATGGATTCCGAAACAGGCCTTGCATCACCGTTCCGCACAGCGCCAAAATTGCTCCAACCAACAAGCAGAGTAGGGTGCGCGGAAAGCGGATCTCGTGGATGACTAAATTAATGTGCGCGGCAATGTCATTGGAGTGCAGCACAAGGCTTTTTATACTATCACTGAAGCTGATATTCATTGGACCAACGGTGACAGAATAAAGGCTCACTAAGATTACCAAAACTAACAGCGTTGCATTCACCACATTTTTTGAGAGATGACGTAACAAAATAAGCCCCTTAAGGATAGAGCAATGCGTTTAGACGTTGCGCTTCAGCCAAGCTTTTAAGGCCTAACCCGCCGACGAGAGCGTGGCCATCGATGGTGATGATCTGCTTATTTATCCCAGCCGGAGTTGCTACTAATGTCGGTATGGATTGCAAAATGGCGTCTGCTCCTCCGAGTTTTTCATAACTGCGGCCACTGACTAAAATCACGTCCGGTTGCATCTCAATTATCGCTTCCATCGACAGTGGTTTATAAGACGCCACTTGTTCAGCGGCGGGGTTAACCGCGCCAGCCAACTCAATAATGCTGTTTGGCGTGGTGTCACTGCCCGCCACGTTGGCTGCCCTTCCTTCGTGGATAAGGAGAAATAGCACTTTTTTCGGTGTCTTGTGGGTAGATTGATGGTGGGTTAACGCCGCTATTGTGCTTTGAACTTGCTGTTTGAGCGCTTTAGCTTGAGGCTTTGCATCAGCGAGCGTCGCAATTTGGTCAATGCGTGCCAACAACCCCTGTGGTGTGGATTCATCATTCACCACCTCGACGTTAACGCCAGCGCCTTTAAGCTGTTGCAATGTGCTTTCTGGCCCCATTTCACTAGAACCAATCAATTGTGTTGGTGCTAAGGCTAATAATCCTTCTGCGGATAATTGGCGATGATAACCGATTTTTGGGAGAGCAAGATCGTTTGGAATTTCACTGGTGACATCGACCGCAACAAGTTTATTTTGTGCGCCTAACGCAACGAGGATTTCGGTCACCGCGCTGCCCGCACTGATAATCCGTTCTTGCGCGCAGAGCCAAGGTGAGAAGATGAAGAGCGTTATGGCAGCAAGCCAATGAGAAAGAGAGTTGTGTGTCATCGTGTTGTACTCATGAAAATCATACGGTTTTTAAAAGCGCGTATGAATAGGCTATTGGGGATGGTCGGTTAATAACTGAGTGGCAGCGATGCCATTGTCTTGCAAGAACGCCAGCAATTTAACCAACTGCTGCACTTCAGCGGTTTTGTCTGCGCCAATCACGATAGGGCGATCACTGGTTTTGCTTTGTTCTAACAACGCCAATGTGAAGTTATTCCAATCGATATACTGTTTGCCATCGATAGCCCAGTAAGGTTCGTGCGCCAGAAGATTCACTGTGATTGACTGCTTGTTCACTTCACTCACGGCTGGTGAGTCGGTTGTTGGCAGTGAAACGTCTAATGACTCAAATTTAACCGCGGCTGTAAGCAGTAAAAACACCATGACAATAAAAATGATATCCAACAATGGCGTTAAATCTGGCATTAATGGGGATGAGTGAAAGTGCGGTGTCTTAATCATGATGTATTACCACATCATTGTCAGAGACGTCCTCATACTTAGCTACACGCTCTTGTTTGGTGGTGCAATCATGTTGTAAAGAAACACCTTCGAGCCATAAGTTGACATAATTGAGTGTGTGCTCAAGTTTTGCCATCACTCTGTCAGCCCATACGCCAAGCAGCTGAGCGCCGGTAATTGCGGGAAGGGCGATCAGCAAACCTGCAGCCGTGGTTCGCATCGCAATGCCTAGGCCATCCGCAAGGTCGTTTGGCGTAATATTGCCAGAAGAGAGCGCCACCCCTTTGAACATTTCAATCAAACCTAACACAGTGCCAAGTAAGCCTAGCAGCGGGCTGATCACACCGATCAAAGATAAAATGCGCAGTCCAGAATGCAGTTGATGACGCTTTTCTTGCAACCAAATGCCCGCCGCATCTTCACGTAATCCTTTGGCGAAATCGTGATGAGCAAGCAGCATGGCAACCCCTTTATAAAGCAATGGGCGCTTGCTTGAGAATTCACTGGCTAACGCCTCAATTTGCGCTGTATTGGTCGGTGATATTTGGTTGAGAGCACTACCAATCGCACCTTTTCCGACACCAAGGCTAAGCAGTACTTGGAAAAGCCGTTCAGTAATGATCATAGTCCCAAGTGCTGAGCAGACAAAAAGAGGCCAGGCCATCAGGCCAAGTTGTTGTTCTAGTTGAGTAAGTAGTTCCATTATCCTTCCAATTTAAAACGTACTGGGATTTGCACTCGGTGGGCTATTTTTTCACCGTTCACCACTTGAGGAGAGAATGTCCACTGTTTGATGGCATTAAGAGCCGATTCATCCAGCAGTGCCGTGCCCGACGAAGAGAGCAGCACCTGTTTGATTTGGCGGCCGTTTTCGTCTAACCAAACCTCATACATCGCAACGCCTTCAATTCCTCGTTTTTGTGCAAGCCTTGGATAAACAGGAGGGGTTGGGCGAGTAACAAAAGACGGCGCATCGACTAATTTCGGTTGATTAGTTGCGCCGCTGCTGCTTGGGGCGGCGGCGGTTTTCGGTGTCGATTCAGTGCTATTTTCATTCTCTACAGAGGATGTCACGGCTTCCTTTACAGGAGTTTGCACTTGTGCTGATTTTGTCGGTATTTTAGGTGCTGGTTTGTCTACTACAGGTTTGGACAGGCTCTTTTGCTGCACCACCTTTTGCGGCTCTTTTTTTGCTGGTTTGGGCTTGTTGGCTCTCTTTTCTGGAGGTGGGGTTTTTGTTGCTTGCTCTTGTACTACCTGAGCTTGAGGTTGAGCCACAAAGTTAATCGACACTGAGGTGGATTGATTTCCCGCAGGCATGGCAAACACTTTTGATTCGTCGTCAACAAACAAAATCGCCGCGTGAATTGCGAGAGATAGGCTGCCAGCGACAAGATATCTAGTGAAATTCACGTTGTACTCCATATAAAAACAAAGCGTTCAGAGAGAGGATTATCACCCATCAATTAAATAAGATCAATTATCAATTGCATTATCATTTGCATCAAATTATGATTTTATGAATTTGAAAAGATGGGTTAGAAACGCCTTGTTAGCACAGGGTTTTCTATCAACCACAATTAATCATAAACAATCTGAATTAATTCACCTTTGCCATAACTTTACTTACTGGATCGGGTTTTTAGTGGCGATTAATGTGATGTACTGAGCCAGCGTAAGGCGATTTAAAGCGAAGAACGAACTGGAAATGAATATGGATTTACTTGAACAGAAAGTGGCCTCTTTATTAGAGCAACAACCGACCTTATTGCCGGCAGCGATGGCGCAAGAGTTGAATGTGACTGAATTTGAAGTGGTGCAGGCATTGCCTGAAGAGATGGTTGCGATTGTTGATGGGGCTCAAGCTCAATCGCTGTTGGAATCACTAGCGGATTGGGGAATGGTCACAACGATTGTCCACTCTTTTGGCTCTATATTTGAAGTGAAAGCGCCTTTTCCAAAAGGGAAGTTGGCTCGTGGCTATTATAACTTGATGGGTAAAGAGGGCGAGTTACACGGCCACTTAAAATTGGAATCCATCCAGCACGTTGCTTTAGTCAGCAAGCCTTTTATGGGACGTGAAAGTCATTACTTTGGTTTCTTTAGTGAGCAAGGCGATAACATTTTTAAAATTTATCTAGGCCGAGATGAAAAGCGCGAACTGATTGCAGAGCAAGTCGCACGTTTTAGAGCATTACAACAAGACGTTCATTCCAACCAATAATATTGATATAACGATAAGCCCTGAACGCAGTGCGAAAGGGTCGAGGAGAAAGTCATGGATCAGCAGATCAAACAAGAGCGATTACAAGGACGATTGGAACCTGAAATCCAAGAGTTTCGTCAAGAACGTCGTACATTGCAATTGGCTACAGTGGACGCGGAAGGCCGTCCGAATGTGAGTTACGCGCCATTTGTACAAAACCAAGAAGGTTACTTTGTGCTGATTTCGCACATCGCTCGTCATGCGCGTAACTTAGAGGTGAACCCGCACGTCTCCTTGATGATGATTGCAGACGAAAGCTCATCAAAACAGATTTTTGCCCGTCAACGGTTGACGTTTGACGCCGTTGCGAGTGTCGTACCACGTGAAACGGCATTATGGCAGCAAGTCATTGGTCAAATGCAAGCTCGTTTTGGCGAGATCATTGACGGCTTAAGCCAGCTGCAAGACTTTGCTTTATTCCAGTTGAAAGTAGAAAAAGGTCTTTATGTGAAAGGCTTTGGCCAGGCGTATCAAGTGTCTGGTGATGACATGGTTGATTTTGTGCACCTTGATGAAGGGCATAAGAAAATTTCCAACGCGTAATCTTAATCGCTCAAGATACATTGGACATTGTAAGAAAAGGCTAGTTATCTAGCCTTTTTTGATCGTGATTTACCGTTGTTACGAGTTAATGATTTATCTGTGACTTCGTGGGATCGTTAATCGAGTATGAGAAATGTAGATAAAACAAAGCCAAGCGTAGAGCTTGGCTTTGTGGCTTGGATGAGAGAACGTTAGAATTGATAATCTACATTTAAACCCCAGTTACGCCCAGGCTGTGATTTGCTATCGATGTTAAAGGTTTCGCCAGTAGCATCTCGGCCCGTGAGATCGCTATACAGCCAATATTTTTTATCGAGTGCATTGAATAGACCAGCGCGGATGGTTAGGTCTTGCATTGGTTTATAGTAGGCCGTTAAATCGATAAGTGTATAACCAGCGGCATCTGCATTTGTATTTGATTGCCAGTCCGTCTTACTTGCAACCATCTTAACATTAAGCAGTGCTCCGTATTGGTCGCGATCCAGCCCTAAGCCTACATTACTGGTTAGAGGCGCGACTGAATCTAAAGCATCACCTGTTTTCTTATCTTCTCCCTCTGCATAGGCAATGGCTAGACGGGTGTAAGTCCCTTGTGGGGCATTAAACGCTTTATCTAAATCAATTCGAGAGCTAAATTCCGCACCATAAATCGTGACTTCATCCAAGTTCTCTTTGGTAAAGATATCCTTGCCACCTTGTTTGCCTGTCTTTGACTGAGTAATAAAATCGGTGTACTCGTTATAGAAGGTGGTGATTTCAAAATTAGTTGAGTCATTTTGACCACGTAGCCCAAGTTCATAGGACAAACTTTTCTCTGCTTTAAGATCTGGGTTCGCATCAATGATTGCCCCCTGATTATAGAAGTAGTAAAGGTCGTAAACAGTTGGTGCCTTGAATCCTTGGCTAATTTGACCAAATACCGCTAGGTTAGGATTGACGTGGTAAACAGAACCCAATCGAGCAGTGAATGCGCTGTCTTTATTGGCTTCATAAGACTGAGTGTAGCCAGCATCAACGCTGGGTGTCGCTTCAAAAGAATCGTATCGAAGACCAGCGGTTAATATTAAACGGTCTTGGATGAAGTAGGCTTGGTCTTGTAGGAATAGCCCCCATTGCACGATAGTCGCATCAGGAATGCCAGAGCTACCCGGGGTAGATGTACCTGCATCTAATTTATAGTCAGTATTATCGAGGTCGAAGTCGTTGTTGATGTAGCTGGCACCATAGGTAAATTCATGAAGGTTGCCATTGAGATCTACGGCTTTGGAGAGCTGTCCATCAAATTGAATCGATTGATCTGATGATTCCCGTTCACGTAACCGGCGGCCATTAGATGGCGTTGTGTCGTAGTTCTTAGCGAGAGCGCTAGAATCTTGGAAATTCAATGACCAATCTAAAGAGTCAGCAAGCAGGGTATTCATCAACCATTGATGCTCTATACCGACACGAAGACGCTCATTGGTATCTTGGTTGTAGTTATCGGTATAGGTAAAGCCGGGCATAATGGAATAACCGTTATAGTTTAGCTCGTCTTCATCATACCGTTTGTTGTAATACTCGGCGGTTAGCCCAAGTCGATGGTTATCATTGGCTTGATAAAATGCTTTTGCCAACAGGTTGCCAAGTTTGGAGTCAGCCGGGTTTTGAGCGCCGCGATCAGGGCCTTCGATTTCTGAACCTGAGCCATGAGTTTGGGTCTCACTGCCATTGGCATAAGTTGCCATCAGTAAGGTTTCCAGTTTATCTTGACGCATTGCCCACGTTAATGTCGTTTTAAATTGCTCGTTAGCGGACGTATAACCAGACTTGATACCGAAGCGTTGCTCATTTCCTTCTGTGACGAGAACGTCTTCTGGATTTTTAGTGCGTAGCAATACCACACCACCTAAAGCGTCAGATCCATACAGTGTAGATGACGCACCTTTGTTCACTTCAATAGCTTGTAGAGTGTCAATCTCTATTGCGTTTGGATATTTTCGTTGTTCAGTTGCGCCAGGGTTATAAGGTACAGGTTGCTGTACACCATCAACCATCATTTTTACACGGCTTCCATCCATGCCGCGAATATTAAATCCTGCTATTCCAAAGCGGCCATTACCTTCCGCTTCAACACCTGGGGTGGAATTTAGAGCTTGCTGAATATTATCAGCCATTACTTCTGCAATCTCAGAAGAGGAGATACTTTCAATGGATGACGATACATCTTTTTTACTCTGCTCGGTTCGCGTTGCCGAAACAACAACCTCATCGAATCGAGAAACTTCTTCTGCGAGAGCAGCAGGGGAAAGCGCTAGCAATATGGAGGCTGATAGTAGTGTTTTAGTGTACATCTGAGTTATTACCTTATTCATCAATAACAGATTCAAGCTGTGCGCAATGATATTGGATCTAAATGGTAATTACTATCATTTGTATTTGTATGTTAATGTGAAATATAAACAGAATTAGGAGTGTATGTTTTAAATATCAGTCATTTAATATGTAAAACACTTGCTTTACTTAATTTTTCGATGACTAAAGTTGTGACTTTAATCACTTTCTGCTAGTTCAAACCTAGCCAAGCTGCACCACGGATGCCGCTGCTGTCACCATATTTCGCTTGGGTAAACACAATCTGTGCACTATCAGAAAAAACGTAGTTCGCTGTTGCCCGAGGTAGATCAACATACAGCGATGCTACGTTTGATAATCCTCCGCCAAGCACTATCACATCAGGATCCAACACATTAACGATGCAAGCAAAGCTGCGCGCCATTTGATCAATCAATTGTTGATAAAGCTTTGTTGCTTGTGGGTCTTGCTGCTGGTAGCGAGTGATTATTTCGGCTGCATTCCACTCTTGTTGACCAATCAACTGAGCACTCTTTGTTAAGCCAGAACCGGAGATAAAGAGTTCAATGCAGTTATCGCGTCCGCAATAACAGTGGCGATTAGGCCCATCACGTTCATTGGTAAAACTTGGCAGCGGATTGTGCCCCCACTCACCGCATACGGCGTTCGCACCGACCAATACCTGCTTGTTGATTACAATACCGCCGCCGCAACCTGTGCCCAAAATCGCGCCAAAGACTACGTTACCATCTTTGGCGGCACCATCGACCGCTTCAGACAGCGCAAAGCAATTGGCATCATTGGCAATAACAACATTGCGTTGCAGGCGAGCGCACAGATCGGCTTTTAAATCTCGACCATTTAAAAAAGTGCAATTGGCATTTTTGATAAGCCCTGTCGCTGGGCTGATGGCTCCGGGAAGTCCAATCCCGATTTGGCAGTGAGTTTGCGTTTCGCTTTCGGCCATTGCAACCAGTTGACATAAGGTGCTTAGAAAAAGCTCGTACTCATGTGGGGTAGGGGTTCGGTGTTTAAAGAGGGTGTTTCCTGATTTATCCAGTACGCAAATTTCAATTTTGGTGCCACCAATGTCGAAACCTATCAGCATGATTTTTCCTTATTTTGGATGTTGAGTGTGAGTCCTGACTATGGAATATAGTCTAATAATCAACGTGTTTTGTCTTTGAACCGAACAAGATAACGTGAAGCGGTGAGATTTTTTCTTTTGATTGCTGAAAATTGTTATATTATAACATTTCTCAGCAAGTGATCTTTTTATTGAAAAGGGGAGTATCTATCCCCATAGTTATGTCATCAATGGGTCAATTCGAATGCAAATCAATTCAGCATTGCAACAAGCAATTATTCAAGTGAGTGTAGATATGGCGGAAGTACGAGCCAGAGTGGATTTCAAAGTCGGTCTAAAAAGCAATATTGACGCCGAAATACTCTCTTTTAGAGGACTGAAAACAGACAAAGAACATGTTGCGGTCATTTTTAAATCCGCTGACGTTACTCAGGAAACTCCTTTAGTCCGTATGCATTCAGAGTGTTTAACGGGCGATGTTTTTCACTCATCACGCTGTGATTGTGGTGAACAATTAGAAGAAACCATTAATAAAATGGGCGAAGTTGGCGGCATTATCCTCTATTTGCGTCAAGAAGGTCGAGGCATTGGTCTGTACAACAAAATTGATGCCTATCGCTTACAAAGTGCGGGGATGAATACCTATGAAGCCAATAATCATCTTGGCTTTGGTGACGACCTGCGTGATTTCACTGAAGCGGCGCAGATGTTGAAAGCGTTAAATGTGACCAAGATTCGCTTAGTCACTAATAACCCTAAAAAAAGTCGTGAGCTGAAGGAGCATGGTATTGAAATTGTAGAGGTCGTGAATACCGCGGCACATATTAAGTCGGGTAATGAAAATTACCTCAAGGCCAAAGTTTCCCATGGCAAACACAACTTAAAACTATAATTCAGACTTATAGATGACAGCCAAAAACCTCATTTCGGTGAGGTTTTTGGCGTTTTTACCTTGCAAAAAAATGGATAATTTGTATTATCGGCGACTAAAAGTGCAAATGATAATAATTAGCACTACCATAAGATAACGCTCAAATCGCCTCAACAAGGATGCTCCCATGAAAGTTAACACGCTTCTTATTCAGTCAATTGCGGCCTCACTTGCCATCGCAAGTAGTGCGTCATTTGCGGCTACCGTCACTAAGGAGCAGGTGGTCGAACATTATGCCAATATTGCCCATGCCGTGTTTGCTGATTCGCTGACGACCGCTCAATCATTAGAAAAATCAATCGATCAGTTCTTGATGACACCCTCGGCGGCTAAATTGGAAGAGGTGAAACAAGCGTGGTTAGCATCGCGAGTGCCTTACCAGCAGTCCGAAGTCTTCCGTTTTGGCAATGCCGTTGTTGACGATTGGGAAGGACAACTCAATGCTTGGCCTCTTGATGAAGGGCTGATTGACTACGTCGCTACCGATTACCAATATGAACTGGGCAATGAAGGCGCCAGCGCCAACATCATTGCCAACCAAACGTTGAAAATTGGTGCGACAACGATTGATGTCTCCACTATCACACCAGAGCTGATTGCCAGCTTAAACGAAATCGGTGGCTCTGAAGCTAACGTCGCTTCAGGTTATCATGCCATTGAGTTCCTACTGTGGGGCCAAGATTTAAATGGCACCAATGCGGGAGCCGGTGCTCGTGCTTACACGGATTTTGTCGTGGGTAGCGAATGTACTAATAACCATTGTGATCGCCGTGCTCAATACTTAAAAGCGGCTGCTCAACTGCTCGTGCAAGATTTGGCATGGATGGAAAAACAGTGGTCTGCGGATGAAAAAGCCAATTACCGTCACGAATTACTTGCGGAATCAGCAGACAATGGTTTGCGTAAGATGCTATTTGGTATGGGGTCTTTATCACTGGGCGAATTAGCGGGCGAGCGTATGAAAGTGGCGCTAGAAGCAAACTCGACTGAAGATGAGCACGATTGTTTCTCGGATAATACCCATAACTCTCATTACTATAATGAACAAGGTATTTACAACCTTTATACGGGTTCTTACCAGCGTCAAGACGGAAAGGTACTAACAGGCCCAAGCCTGAATGATTTAGTGGCACAAAAGGATGCACAAGCAGCCAAAGAGATTCAAAAGCAGTTTGACAGTGCGCGCGCTGAAGTCGGTAAATTAGTCACGTCGGCTGAAAAAGATAATCAGCATTTCGATCAATTGATCGCGGCTAACAATCCTCAAGGCAACGCGATAGTCAATGGAGCCATTATGGCTTTAGTGGCTCAAACCGCTTCGATAGAACGTACCGCTTCAGTGATTGGGATTGATAACCTTAATCCAGATACTGCAGACCACGAATTCTAATAATAAGATGAAAGATCCAAGGGCTCAGATGAGCCCTTTTCCACGTTTACACTGAATAAAGATGTTGAGAAAAGCCCAATGAGATCGTTTTTTACCGTCGCGCTCCTAACCTTGTTTGCCAACCCCGTTTATGCCGATGAGGTGAAATCGGGTGGCAAAACCAGTACAACCAAAGCTGGGCCGAATGCTTACTCGCTTCCTGCGGCCAATTTGCCGATGAGCAAACGGCTCGATTTTAGCGTGGGAAACAGTTTCTTTCGTAACCCTTGGGTGCCAGCTGACAGCGGCGAGCGAGCATTAAAACATTCTAAACGTAATAGTTAAAACACTTTTCAATGCGAGATTAAGCGGAACAAAGCGAAATTTAACGAAATATAGCCACATTAAAATTGAATAATGTGAGTGCGTAACGAAAATAAAAAAGACGCGATAGTTTCGCGCCTTCAAGCTATGTTTCTCCCTCGTTTGATATTTATTTCAATGTAAACAACATTGGACGTTCGCCAAATGGGAAATCAATCGACTCTGGGTAATCACTTAGAGCTTTTCTGTCCTGAAGTAATCTTAAATAATCTGCTTCTGCTTTAATTGGTGAGGTGCGGAGCTCAACAGGATAAGCTTGGTCTTTTTCGTACTGGTCAATACGATCCAATACGTTAGCTAATTCACTATTACGCCATTGTCTTTCTTCTGACGCTTTAAATGGGTAGTGGCGTTTAACGTCGTATTGCCAAATGCCATCAAGCCAAGAATCATAGAGTTCAGGCTCTATCAGAGTGTGCGTTTCAGGTAGTTCTCCAAGCTCTTCAATCAGGTAGTTTTCATCCTCATCACGATCTTTGGCATAAGCGACTTTGTTGCGATGATCGATAAAGGACTGCCATTGCCCATTAATGAGTTTTACCGCATAACCATCTTCAGCCTGTAGCGGCTCTTCCCACGTATGCTTATCTGGTAACTCAAAATTATAATCTGAGACTATAAATTGTTGTCCATATTCGTCGTAAAACTTCTGGCCAATGAGGATATCGTAAATTACCCACTGCTCATTTTGATACAAAACGGTTTGAATATCTGCATCATATTCCGGCGGAGCCAGAAGAATCGCGCTTTCTGGATACTGCCCATTGGGAGAGCCAACGACAAATCGTTGGCCATTCTCGTTGTAATACTCTTTCCAGGTCATATCTTCTATCTCATCAGACCATGCATCTAATTCACGGTCGTAACGAGCAATCATGCTGGGCGTTGATGGTGTGTATATATTTTGAGTAAAATCAGAGCCTAACGCAGTGCCTTTTACTACGTGCTCTACGGTGTTCTCAATCCACCAACCGTCTCGAGTCATGCGTGAAACGTTAACGGTTTTAGATGTACTAAAGAAGGTTTCCATTATGCGAGCCTTACAATCCAGTTAATTTTGCGATGGTTGATCGTATTTTTCAATGCACCAAACAGTGCAATTGTGACAGCATGGGCGTGAGATCCCATTGGGATAGAGTGGTAGTGATTACCTGCAGCGCTAGTATTAATATTTCCACCAGATCCATTTACGTCAGTTTGGTAACGGTGAGAACCACCACCAAAAGCCGCGATGCCTGAGAAGTGGGTGTGATTACCACCATTCGCGGTATTTTTAGATCCTAAATCAATACTGCTTACCGTTGAATTTGGGTGCCCGTGGTTTTTCACTTGACCCTCTTCATAAGCACCTACTGCTTCTCCGTCCTCTTTACCAATTACACCACAACCACGCATGTCCGGGATAATGCCGTTAGGAAATACCTTAGCCAATTCGGTATACACATTGACGTCAAATGCCTGACCTTTAAACATACCAAATCCTTCGGGTGCGACATCGGTAAACCATGGAATAGCCCCACCTACTGGAAAGATTTTCGCCGCAAACTTAAGCCACAAGTTGTTAACCAACCTGTCCATAACGTGAGCAACATCGAGCGCGTAAAGAAACTTCTTAATGGTTAAGAACGTATTATCATTCGTGCCCTCAACAACTTGAGCGTTCGTTGCGATTTTAGCGATTCCCCGCTCTAGCTCTGTAGCTTGAGGATAAATGGGGGTGACTTCAATAGTGACCACGGATGCATTATACAAATCAACGGAGCACTCGATTTCAAGCTGGATGTAAGCCTGCTCAAGTGATGGCACTAAACTTGGAGTGTAGGAACTGTAGACAATCAAGTCTCCTTCATCATCATACAAGCCAAACTCAAGAATGGTCTCTCCTGCAAATCGTACGCTGTCTACATAGACAAGGGCATTGATCCAGCTCTCCGTTGTATTACCCTCATTGATAACCTGACGGCCAAATTCATTGACCAGTTGTGTAAACGTTGGGTCGGGTATCACGTACTCAAGATTCGAGTTTCCCAAAGCCATCTCAACGATATTCACTTTCGTACCCGCTTGGTATGCAGCGTCTAATTTTGCCATCCCTACATGCGTGAGCACCGCTGATTTTAAAGCTTCATTGGTCATATAATTAATCCATTAGAGTTACGGTTATTCTTTTACGGCTGCGAGTCCGTATACCTGCATAGAGTCCACCACGGCTTATGGGATTTCGCACAATCATGTTCCAGTGTTGGGAGCCTTGTTTATTACTTTCTACTAAAGTAACTACATTTTCGTAATCCTTTTGAGTCAGACCGCCTTGCTCTTGAGTTGCTTCAACCAAGAACGTGCCTTTTGTACCCAGAGGCTGCATTTTGTGCCATACCGTCAGTTTAGGGTCAAAGCCTGTCAGGCTTAGTGCTCGCTCTACTGCCCAAATCGTGCCTTTGTACTTGTAGAGAGCCAGAGCATCTTTAACGATTTCCCGTTTTCTTTCGACGCTCCAAGCATCATCCCAGGTATCAACACGAAACCACCAAGCTAGCCATGGCAGATATGACTCATGCACATGGTCAATATCAAGCACCTGCAACCCTTTAATAGCTGAGCGAAGATCGTTCATTTCCTCGGTAGTCAGGCAGCTTAATGTTCTTAGTCGAATGTCTTGCTTTAAGATTTTGGGAAGCATCATCACGTCTCGTTTATCCAGTGGTTACAGGATATCGAGCATCGAGAACTTAATTTCCGTTCGGCAGATGACAGTGTTATATAAAGACACAATGCAGGCTCTGAATAACTCACATCGAGACTGAGTCATGAGCACTGAAAATAAAACTAAAAACACCGTTGAAACCGCCTTGAAACCGGAAGCTAAGGTTTTTACGTTGGAAGACATTGCACGAGCAATGATGGAATTTGAACTCTGTATTTTGAATACCCCAATCCACTTTGGCGGCATGGAACTCAATTGTGCGAAACGGGTTCGTAAAGCGCTGGTGAAAGACCGAATTGAAGCAGTACGCTTCACCAAAGAGCAATACGGGTTTGAGTCAAACGATGCCATCACCGCGCACATTGCATCGAGCATTTTGGTGTTTGGTGAGCGTACTGATGAGAAGCGAGATGAACACGGAAAGCTTACGAACCTCAGCATGAAAAGTGAAGTGGTCGTTCCTGTCGATATGCTCATTAACCTGCCGTACGAAGAGCACATCAATCTGGCTCACTTGATGGGAAAGAGCTGAATCTCGCTCGAATCAAATCGAGAATCTTTGACCAATCCTTTCACCTACTGACGAATAAGAAAATAGGCATTGTCTCTGTCGGAGAGCTAATGAATACCGATTGGGCGCAATACAACTACTTCATAGAGGTCTTTAACCATGGCAACAAGTAATAACAGCGGGTACGCATTAGAACTCATTGTTGGGGTTAAAGACGCCTTTACGCAGCAGTCAAAGAAGATTGAGAATGAGTCGAAAAAGCTGGAGCGAGAGTTTAAGCAGCTACAGAAAACCACCGCTGATGTTGATGCATTTAAGAAAGCCGAAAACGCTCTGAAGGAATTGAATCAACAAGAAACCAAAAACAAAAAAGCAATCACAGCCCAAGAGCGTGAGCTGGAGCGGCTTGGACGAACACTTAAAAATACGGGCGTCGATGTTAATAACATCGCTCAGGAAGAAAGACGACTGCAAGCTGAAATCCAAAAAACGAACCAAGGACTAAAGCAACAAGGGAGTGCTCTACAGCATATAGAGAAGATAGGCACGATTGCTGGCGGCGCTATGGCTTCAGCAGGACTTGCTTGGGCAGGCAACGATAAGGCAAGAAATGAGCGCCTTCTCGCTGCTCGCAGTAGCTATTCACTTGAGGAGGTACAATCAGCATCCCAACGTCAATTCCGTACAGACTTAATTCGCATGTATGGAGCAGACCAGGAGAGCATATTTGCAGCTCAAGCGTTAGCCAAGCAGCAGAACTTGGGCGAAGAAGACACTCAGGCACTAACGAAAGCGACTATCCAGTTGCAAAAGATCTTCCCTGACTATTCATCCCCTGAAACCGTTCGAGCACTTGCCAATATTTCAAAAGGCTTTGGTATCAGCATTGAGGAAGCGGCGAATAAACTCTACGCCACCAGCTCAATGGTTGGTGATGCTAACGGGGATTTACTCGACACCTTTGCTGAATACTCACCTTTGCTTGGCGATAAGATTTCATTCGACCAATTTGCAGCTTCCATCGTTCGGGCACGTCAAGCAGGCGTTTGGAACACTGATAAGGTTGGGGACTCATTCAAAGAATCTTTTATGGCTCGTTTCAGTGATGAAGGTGAGTTTGCCAAGCTTGTTGGTGAAGGTGACAAAGCAGGAACCGTTGATGCAATTGAGGATGTCGATTTACGCAACCGTATAAAGGAGGCCGCTTACCGAGTTCGCAATGACGTGGCAACTGGAACCGCTCCTGGTAATAACTATGCTGCATTGTTGGCATTGGTCAATAGTGTAAGCCAAACAGATGCCGCCGCAGTTAAACCAATTCTTGAAGCGATTGGTGGCACCATTATGTCTGAGGATATTGGCACCAAAGGCTTAAATGCAATGCAGCAAGGGATGCAAGAAGGCGCTAAAGTATTTGAAGGTGTGGACTCACTTGATGATGCTGCGAAAGGCATATCCACATCCATAGACAAAGCCACACAATCATTCAATTCAATGACTGATACCGTATCTAACAGTGCAGCCAAATTAATTGATAAGTTTGATGGCTTAGGGAATGCGGTTTCTAATGTAACAGGCTCTACTACTGGAGCGATGAACGATAACTCCGCATTAGGTTACGCTGGTCTTGCTGGAGCTGTTGGAACCGCTGCATTTGGCGGCTTACTTTTAAGCCGGTTAGGTAAAAAAGCTGTCGGTAAAATTCTCGGCACGGCAATGGGATCTCAAGGTGCTTTCAAACCTGCGGGTATGTTTAGTGGGCTGTTTACCAAATCTGCAGCAGAGCCTGTGGCGAACGTTGCCAAAGGACCGAGCTTTTGGTCTACAGCAGGCCAAAAGGCATTAGGTGGTGGTAAAGGTGTTCTCAAAAAGCTTCCTGTTATTGGTACAGCGCTCAACGCTGCATCCATCGGAATGAGTGCAATGGATGGTGATACCGAAGGCGTTTGGCGTAGTATCGGCTCTACCGTAGGCGGTGGACTTGGTGGACTGACTGGTGCCTTATTTGGTGGTGTGGGCGCACTCCCTGGAACAATAGGTGGCTCGATTGCAGGTGATGAAATTGCAGGCTGGCTGTATGACGTTTTCAATGGTGGAGACGATAAAGTTAACCAGCAAGCCGTTGCCCAGGTTGAACAAACCGTACAGTCAGCAAGCGCTCAATCAAGAGCCATCATCAATCAACCACCAGCGACCGTTGAGGTCAGTTTTGCTCCCGTCATTCAGATTGAATCCGCCAGTACCGAACCGGATGTGATGGCTCAAACTTTAGTGGCAGCACTTCGAGATATGACCCCACAACTCAAACAAACCCTCCACGATGTGATGGATGATCTATGGAAGGATATGGATCATGTTGACCTCGGCTAAAAATAATTATACTGTTTATCTATACAGTATAATTCGAGGCGAGGTTTGTTATGCGTGTTGAAATGATCGTTAAAGCGGATGGTTTACCAAAAGACAAGTTCTCTTTGATTGAACCGGAAATTCAAAGGCGCTTATCGGTACTTAATCCTGATGTTCGGATTCGTATACGTAAGGGTGAAAATAATCACCTTGAGATTATGGACAAGAATAAAGACAACAAGGAGAAAGCCCACGAGATTTTAGAAGAAATGTTCAACGAAGCGGACGAATGGTTGTACAACTAGAAACCAGAAGTGATGTATTGTTTAATGGCTATATCTTTATGAATTGAGGGAAAATTAAATGGCGCGAAGAACACTTTTACTACCACCCGAACACGGTTGCAGTCTTGTTCTTGTCGAAGAGCTTGACGCCAATGGAATGGTATTATCTATCTCATACGAAGTGATTGATGTCGATGGAAATACCAAATCTTATCCTAGCAAAGCTGCGGCTAAGGCAGCATATGCGAATAGGGTTTACGAAGCAGAACAGCGCTTAGGGATTTCAAACTCACCACGTATGTGGATGTAATTTTCAGGGGAATTATGAAATACAACAATGAACTGTATCGTAACCTAGTTGATACGTTATCCGAGTTTATTGATCACACATGTAATGGTAAACACGCAACGGATACCAGCCGAGATGTATTTTGCCATCTCGCCATACTGAGTGAAGTCATTGAACACGACTCAATGAAAACGACCGATTTAGTTGGTCGATTCATTAACTTGATTTCTGTTGGTGGCCATTTGATGTGCCGCTTGGAACCTTCATATCTTGAGTCAGATACCCACCAACTTTGCTGTACAGTTATCAAGCATCTGAGTGAGTTATGCGAAGTTCAGGAATATCAGGTCTCGTATTGGCTAAAATATGCCAGTGGCAATTAGATGACTATTGAAGGTAACAAAGGCGCAATCAAGCGCCTTTTCTTTTAAGTTGCGGACTAACATTTAATATTTTTTATCGACGCCAACGCTTGTTCAAATGTTTCCTCTTCCATTTCAATACCGATAAAACGTCGATTCAAACTCAAACAAGCCTTACCGGTTGAGCCACTGCCCATAAATGCATCGAGCACCACATCGTTCTCACGACTGCTGGCGGTGATGATATGTTGCAGTAAGTCTTGCGGTTTCTCACAAGGATGTTTACCAGGATAATATTGCACAGGAGCAAACTGCCATACATCCGTATAAGGCACCTCACTGGTGACAGAGAACGGGCGGCGTAAATGTTCGTATTGGGCTTTTAGATCATCGTATTCCAAAACCAAACTTTGATAGCTGTTTTTTAAGGCATCATACTCTTCTACCAGTTCGCCATGTGTTTTGGCCAACAGCCCTTTTTTGTTGGCAAAGAGCCGTTGCAGCTTCTGGTACTGCTCTTTGCTTGGTAATGTCCACTGGCTTTCACTAAACCAGTGTGAACACATTTGAGTGCCTGTAGCCTCATTGATTTCTTTCGCTGTCACTCCGAGCTGTTGACGAGCCTCAATAAAATAATCCATCAATGGTTTGAACACTTGTTTCTTTAACTCGCTGCACTGAGAGGCATAACCTGAGCAGCCTTTTGCATAACCTTCAGCATTATAGTGGCCAGCAAACAAGATACGCTCGGTTGCCGGGAAGAACATACGCAAATCAGGCTTGTGCATTCTGCGCCATGGGCCTGATGGTTTAGCCCAGATGATATGGTTAAACATTTCAAAACGATTTCTGATGAGAAGTTCCGTGTCACTGGCAAGTTTTGAACCACAGAACAAATAAAGGCTTCCTGAAGGTTTAAGTACTCGCCAGAATTCGAGTAGTACCTCATCTAGCCACGCTAAAAATGAAGTGACATCTGGCCACTGGTTATCCCAGGCTTGACGTTTAACTTGGAAGTATGGCGGGTCGGTTAAAATCAGATCCACAGAATTGTCTTCAAGTTTTTTAAGGTAAGTTAAACAGTCGGCATGAATGAGGGTTGCACGACCATCGTGCAGAGTGTGTTGGTGCATTCTAATCTCCTGTTGCAAGAGCCTTGAATACAAAGAGCGAGTGAAGCCGCCAGCCATAACGAATTAAAGCTGGCGGCGTTTTGCTGCTTCCTCTCCAATTCCTTTATTAAAAGGCTCTGGGTCTCAGGTACTCAAGGCATCAAAACACCAAGAGAGTTTATCACCATTAATACTGTCATTATATACAGTTGTTAGTGTTTTTAATCAGGTGGTGTAAATCGGCGAATGGCACTTGTGCGAGCTGCTCCAGTACAAAAGCAATATGATGTTCACTGTATTCGGGGTGTTGCGCGGCAATGATGTGTGGTTTTACCGCGCCATAACGCGAATAGGTTGCGATCGTTTGTACAAGCTTTTGTGCCCCAGGTGCAATCGTTAACATGTTGTATCCCCTGCAATGAACGAGACCACGACACTAACTCTGGCACACCATACCATCCAGTCTTATTTATTGAGGACACATAAATAATAAAGTGGGCAGCGGGCAAATTTTTGCCTGTCGATTTTTAAGGTTATCATGCGAAAATGGAATTCAATGTCAGTCAGGAGATCTTCAATGCCTATATACGATATGTTTGATAAAAATAAACTGTACAAATGTCCTGTGGGTCAAAATCCAGAGCTCTGTAAATGCGGCTCTTGCCAAATGCAGAGAGATTGGGACAAGAGTGCTGCCGCTCTAAGAATGGCTGAAGCCAAAAATTTTGCATCATTGGGATCTGCTATGCCCATGACTCGGAGTGTTACACCACCTGAGCCTTCGAGAAAAACCACCAAAGAAAGGCTGGAAGCACAGCGAAAAGCGAATCTGGAGGCCAATGATAGAGCGTTTGCCGAGGTGCAAGCACGCAATAAACCACAGATCGCCGCAGAAAATATGTATTGGCCACCTTATAACCCTTTAGCGCCAGAAGGTAAGAAAGACATCCAGATAGAGTATGTGAAACCGATAGTGAGTATCGCGGTGCTGTCGTTGGAGGAAGCCCAAGAGCTATACAGCAATTTAGGTGGGAAAGAAACGATAGGCACCACTAAGTCTTATAGTGATTTAGCTAAAGGAACAGCGGAAGCTTACGCTACTGCAAAAGGGCTGGGTGGGCTCGGTGTTAAATCATCAACGAAAAACATTCATGGTCAAGACTGGGTGATTATTCGTGATTTTCGTCGTCATCAACAAACCTTAATGCAAGGAAATAAGTGGGGAGCAAGTAATCCAAAAGTGGTTCAAGCTGGACTCGGTTTGAACGATCTCAAAGGTGCAGTTCGGTATGTTCGGTTTAACGCAGGTATTGAAATCGCGTTTGCGGTGGGAATTAATGCTGCCGATTACATTTTACGTGATGAGGCGACGTTGGCAGAGCTTGGAGTCAATACGGCTAGCGATTTAGCTAAAGGATTTATATCACTGGTAGGAGCTGCGTTGTTCACCGCTGTTGTAGTACCAACAACAGTTGGTGTTTTATTCAGTGGAATGACGTTTGCGGCAGCGTCATTTATACTTGGCAACGCATTAGATGTAGTTGATGAAAGTAACGGTTATTCAGAAACGATTACTGAAGCAGTTAAGGAATATTTTCAATGAACTACTTAAGAGTCATCTTTTTGGGGTTGCTGGGGGGGCTAGCTTATTTTCAGATTTATGAACAAATAGGTTCAGCATTCTCAACCAATTCAGTGATAAAGGTGGACGGCTTGTTGAATGTTTGGGCGAGTTATAGTGGTTTACTTATCTGTACTTATCTGACGATTTATTACTTAAAAGACATGTTTCACCTTTCAATAAATATCGGCAATGTCAACAAAGTGGGGATACTGATATTTGTTGTTATTGCGCCTCTACTAACGATCGTAACATTCGGCCAAACTAAATCTAATGTTTCTAGTTATGTCGAATGTAAAAGTGAACGAAAGATTTCCAGTCGTTATTCAAGCCGAACGTATGCGATCAATGAAGAGTTGTGTTCGGCTTTAAGTCAGCATGATTAGTTATCCAGTTTGGGGGCTCCTTTCTGCGAGGAGACCTCTGCTACATTTTTAGTGTTACAAATGTCTGTTGCTCTAATTCGGATGTCGTCATGCTGACAAGCCGGTAAATTTGGCTACTATCGTATGCACTTGCAAAGGCTACGGCTCTGAGTGAGTCATCAAGCTCAAGCATAAACTGCAAGCTAGGTAAAAAGTTTCCATCCTTGAGGTCATCAAAAACCAACCACACTTCATCGGGAGATCTGATTAGCTTATCCTGTATCATCTCGCGGAACGGCTCTAGTTCGGGTGATTGTGTTATCGCTTTGCTGAGTGTTGCCGCAGACAAGCCTTGCTTGGTCACCGTTTTGGCTTGTTCCTTTAATACGCTTTTACTCTGCGCCTGAGAGTAATTCAAGATGCTTTGCGTCAGTCCATACTCTTGCGCTCGCTCCATCATCGATGCAGGCAATGTTTTCATTGATACCAATGGCGAACTGGTGAACTGATGCTCTTTACCTGTAACCGCATCTTTATCTAAGGCTTTACCACTAACTTGTTCTGAGGCTTGTCGCATCGATGCAGGCAGTGCTTCATACTGCTTACGTGAAAGTACAGACACAGTGGCTCGGCATTTATGGTGGTTTGGTGGATAGAAGCTTTCCCAAAACGGGTCGTCCTTAGGTTTGATCACGCCATCGAGCTTTCTGCACAGCTCTGTTGTTCCCGAGTCCAGCACGGACGAATAAACCAGGAACTCAACCAAGTCGTTATTCGCAATCTGGGTCCAGCGGCCAGAGTTGTACGCCGTCATCATATTGTTGCGATAATGCAACTCTAGCCAGTACGGGCTGGCTTCAGATATTCCTTCTTGCTCGAGAAGCTGACGGATATTGCCCAAGGTTTCAGAGCGAGATGCACCGCTTTCTAATGCAGCTTCATAGCGCTTTTTCACTCTGTTTACCGCATCAATACTGGAGACGTTCGCAACCGTAAAAGCACGAAGTTTCATCGCCGCTTCCATTTGACGATACTCTTTGGTATCGGTCGGTATCATCGCTTTGAGTGAATCAATCGCTTCCTGAAAAGGTACATCATCCACGGCAAGATAAATGGGGGCATAGGTCAGCTCGATGGGCTTATCTTCAGCTTCAGTGATGGCATTATTAATATGCGCCTGACCAAGTAACCAACTCACCATCATCGATGCGGCGTAGAGATTGGTGTACTGATTGGTGGCTTGGGTAATATCGATATCGTCAGGGTTTGAATGGGCTTTGAAAGCCGCTTCTAATTCTCTTGAAAGGCTCTTAATCGTCATCGATAACGCCTCATTTTCGAGGCGCTGTAATTTGGTGAGGTTACTGGTCTCTTTCTTGTCGAGACTCTTTAAAGCAGACATAGATGCTTTCCTGGTACGTCTGAAAACTCCAGACTTGGACGTTGATTAAAACCTTGTACGGGTTCAACCCCTGAGCCATTCGCCAGAGCCGATTCCAACATGGCTTTGTAGGCCTCCTCATCCACTCGGATTTTGATATTACCCTCACGACCGTTGGCTAAGAAAATCCACTTAAACAGCGTATCGTTAAGCGTCTTATGCACCATTCGAGCATCACGCTTGGAGACGCGCATGGCTGCGCGCTCGTGAACTTCACCCAAAGAGCGAGAGCCGTACTTTTGGTTACCGCCTGTGAGAGTCTGCCCAGTGATGCGCTTGGAGATTTTATTGTCGATGTATTCAATGGTGCGCAGCAGTTCGTCCACCTTGCCGTTCGCATCGAGCGCAACAATCTCTTTCACGCCAGACAGGGCAACCGCATCGCCGTTCATCACAGGAGCCAATGAGTTTGCAATCGCTTGCAAGTCAGTTTCGCCATTGGCATTCTCCGCCAATGCAATGGCAGTCGGAATGGCATACTTCTCACCCAAGCGCTCGATGTTAGCCCAGCTAATCCACTTACTTTGCCAGATTGGCCAGACCGATTCTAAGATGGTCTCACCGTATGGACGCTCAGTGGTCGCATTGCGCAGAACGGGAATGACTTTACCTGTCACCGGTGTTCTTGCGGTGTAGTCCACCGCGCTGTACACCAAGGTGCCATCTTTTAATAGACGAAAGTCTTCAGGACGTTTTTGCTCAGAATTGGTAAGAACAAGCTGAGAGCCGTCTTTCTCCCAAATCAGCTCCACCGGCATAAAGCCAAACTCGGTGGCACTGAGCATCTGCTCCATCAGCATTTCTAAATCAAAGTCCGCCATCACATCGTTGTAAAACGCAATGTCATTGGCTGAGCCTTCAATCACATAAGGCACTGTCATTGCTGTGGCATGTCGCATTTCAATGTCTGAGGCGACCTCTTCATCGAGTAACATGGCACGAATGGCACCAAAATAGTAGTTACTGCTTTGGTATCGCGCATTGCCCAGCTCAGTTGGCAATGGGTAGTGATTAACGATAACGTCGGTGGGAAGCCGAGCGATAAGGGACGATAATGTGAGATTCTTTATCACGGGCAATCGCAGCTCCTGTGTATTGAGCGCCACTGTCAGCGCCGTTATTAAGACCAAGCAACGAATTGATTAATGCGATGGCTTCATCTTTGCGATCGTCAAAATCAAACTCACTGATTTCACCCAACTCATAGATAGCCATTTGAGTCATGGCTTCAGCCAGCACTTCGTTATCATCATCGCTGTAGAATCGAGCGAGTGCATTCTTTTGACCAAGGTAGGCATAGCACCAACGGGCCGCTGATTGGCAGGCCGTTTGAGCGCTATTGCCATCGTTGTAAGTTAACGATTGATAGATTTGCTCCTCCAGGGAGTCAGATACTCCCTGGGGGGTGACCATCGCTCTTAACTGGGTAAGGGTAACAGCCATTATCGCTCCTTACGCCAGAGCGTTATCCGCCCAGCAAATGGCATCAACGACAACCGCAGGCAAAGGTTTAGACATGGTGTAGACATCGGCTCCACTTGGATCATCCACTTTTTTCACTTTCGAGAAGAACGGCAACGCCTGAAGACCCGCATCTAAATCATCCAGTGCGGCGTAGTAAAGGTTGTGACCTGCATCGAGGTCAACCATCACCATCTTGTCGTCATCAACGGTTTTTACGCGCGTTTTGAGACCGCCTGCCATGGTTTCGTACGAACCATTTTCAAGGTTAATAATGTAGCCACCCACATTCACCTGACCTTTACTCACTTTGACATCCAACACGTTAGATTGATTTTTACCTGCCAGCGTGACAATACGAGCAAACAACGTTTTACCACACAAGGTTTCTACGTTAATGCCATAGCCTTTTGCCTGAATGGCTTCATCCATTTCTTGCAGTGCGGTATAGACCATTTCAATCGTCGCATCTGCGGCATTCAATGAGGTTGCAAAGTTGTGGCGCAGCGTCTCGCCATAGTCAACGTCAAACGTCTCTAGGGCACCTTCAGCGGTTTTCATTGGGTAAGAAATTTTACCTGTCAATGACTGAGCACACAGCGCTTCGGTGGAGAACTCAATCTTGCGCATCACGCCAAACTGAAGCATGTCGAAGAACTTTTGAATGTTCTGTAAACCTAACGCTTTCATGTTGTTCAGCTCTGCCGCTGAAATATATGACACGGTTGAGAAACCTTGAGGCTCGATGGCTTGTGTCTCTACATCATCACCACCTAGCTGATAAGCCTTGGTGCCACGACGCACCACCGGAATATTCGAAAGGGTTTCTTTCAACACACTCCAAGGGATACGCACACTTGGGTAAAAGATGGCTTGGCCAAACACTTTATTACGGATGCGCATTGGCACCGGTTTACGTTTTTTGTACTTATTCAGCAGCTCTGCCCATTCTTGTGGCGCTAACAGGCCGCGTAAAATATCAATAATATCCATACTTTTTTCTCTTTATAACAGCCGCCTATTGAACGGCTGTGTGCATTAATGGGAGTGGTTACTTCTCTGAGCTTGACTCAGGCGCATCGACGCTGGGTTGTGGTGAGCCATCCGTTGATGGGGCGTTCTCGTTTGGTGATGCATCTTCAATCACTAAGCCGAAACTGTCCTCAACACGTGGGTAGTCACCTTTTTTGGTAAACGCCACTTGAATGGAGACTTCACCATTACCCACTGGGGTGATGACGCCTGTCTTCTCATCCACAGCGGCCACCGAAGTGTCACTGGATGAATACTTCACAACTTGCTCGTATGGGTTGTTGATGCCCAAACTGAACTTGCCTTCGTTATCACCATCAGAAAACACAAGAGTGGTGTAAGGCACTGGCACATCATCCACTTTCACAAAGCCGACGTGCCCCAACGTTGAATCATCTTCAAGGCTTTTATCTTGGATAGATTCAGTGGAGGCTTTCACTGCAGGCTGACCCAGTTGGTGATACGCATCGCCTTCACGTTTTAGGATTTGCAATTTCGCAATGGCTTGCTCAATCAAATCGTTTCGACGTGAGTGATGCAGCAAGGTACGCGGGTGTGCTCCTATCTGAACAAAGGCGTTGGAGGCTTCACGCAGCGCTTTTGAAAAAACGCCATCTTGCTTGGCTTTTTGTTGCTCTAACGGACTCATAGCCAAGCCCCTTCAGTGAATAGATGAGATAGTGACAACGTGAACTCATTGGAAGCGGAAAGCGCACTGCCATCGGCAAGCACAACGCGATCGCGAAGGTAAGCGCCAAGGCGAAGTGTAGAAACCGATGCATCACCTTCCATTTGTTTGGTGGTCACAATACCCAGCGTAACTTGAGTAACAGTTAGGTTTCCTGCGCCATCATCCTGCGCGGTTATTAAAGGGGAACCGTTCCAACGCGCCGTAATGACACCATCTGCAATAACGACTACATGACCAGGCTCTAAATCGGCTACGCCATTAACCATCATTTGTTGGATGACGTTACCACCGCTGTAACTACCGACAATTGCAGGTGCGCCTTTGATGGTCTTTTTCATTCCAAAATCCATTACCAACCCTCCGGATCAAAGTTGTCTTTTTTAGCGCCGCCGTTATCAGCCAGCTCTAAGTTTTGGGTTAACTGGTCCCACGTCGATGGTTTCGCTGGAGCCGCTTTCTTCTCTGGCATGGCTGTCAGCATGCCTTTGAGTTGGCTGTAGCGGTTGCCATCACCCGAGGCGCAAAGCTCAATAGCAGAAGCGCTATCAATCATGGCTTTCACGCTCTTGCGCAGCTCATCGCTCATCTCACGAGAGTCCGCGAGTTCAGTCAGCGTTTCTTTGCGATCGCCAGCTAACGTGTCTTGCATAGCGGTGACCGCAACGTTTGACTTATCGCCATCGGTGGTGACTTCACCATCCTTATTTGGTTCGCCGTCTTTTTTAGCCGGTGCAGGCGTATTGGGTTTTATACCCATCGCTTCGAGCTGCTCTTTGACGGCATCGCCTAACAGCGCTTTCAGTTCGTCTTTCTTCATCGTTATTCCTGTTTCATTGTCATCAGAGCCAGACTGAGTGCCGACTTCTGCACTGAGATAGATAGCGCCATCGCAAAAGTCGCTATCGCTTAGGTTCACCACATCACGGGTTTTGGTTTCAGCCGCCGGAGGAAGTTGACCCAAGAACGCGGTGTGATGCATGTACCATTCACCGTCTTTGTCCGGCACCGGATGGATACCGGCGCTGAAGCCTTCAAACTTGCCCGAATCCTCCAGAGCTTCCATTTCAGGGGTGTAAATAATTTCCCCAACCAGCACGGTCTTTCCGGCTTTATCGCCACTGCCAGCTTCGGTTCGAAGGTTGGACACTCGCCCCAACGCGGCAATCTGATCGCTGCCTTTGGTTGGGTGACCTGGGGTCACCGGTGGACGAGCGTCCGGTTTGTAGTTGCGAACCACCGATTCCAACTGCGCTTTAGTGACAGGCTGACCATTCTTTTGAATGCCATCAGCCACTATCTCTAACTTACGAACTCGCATAACTGCTCCTTACAAAGTGACTGTGACACCAAATTGACCAGGGTCATCTGGCGGATATTTCGTGCCCGTTTGCATGTCGAGCATGAACACACGGCCCGAGGTATTGCTGATTTCAATAAAGTGCACAGCAATGTTGGCGGTGTACGGTGAGCCTTCATCGCTGTATCCAGGCACTGGCGGATTCTTCACATAGCCATGAATACGAGTGATACCGGCATCAATGATTTTTGTGCCCGTGTCAGAATCCAGCATTCTGACTTGGCCCGTCATGCGCAGCTTTATCCAACCGTCGTTATTGGTCAGTTGTTTCACATCGCCTAATGCGACCGACTGAAACTCGATGGTTGCCGTTGGCGCTTCGTATTTGCCAGTGGGTACTTCCACATCACCCAGACCACCTAAGCCGCCCACGGTGGCCATCTTACGTTGCAAATCCGCGCTCGCACTTTTCACACGTCCAACGTATTGGGTCTCATTGATGAACGTCATCTGGTCACGCCAGACTACACTTTTCTCTGCCATGACTTACCTCACGCAATCAGTTTGCTAAAGGCGCTTTCCAAGCCTTCAACGTAAATTTCAGCGACAAACTCGACGCTCTGCATGGGTACAGGCGGCGTCATTCGATAGCGGTACTTAATTTTGCCCAGCATCAGATTGGTGAGCGGGTTATCACCGGCATCAATCGACACACTGCTGTACACCAAAGCGGTACCTTCTTTCGAACGCAGATAGTCGTTCACCGTATCTTTCACGCGGCCACACGTGGTGTTGGCAATATCGGTGGGACTGGTGAACATTGGAAAGTCCAAGAACTGACGAGTGACATCTTCAATGCTCTCTTCAATGATGTCCGCAGTGCGGCGCACCGAAAGAAACGACAGGTAATCACTTTTGGCTGGGAACGCGGTTGAGTAGTTACCAAAGTTCTTCCAACCGCCGTGGTTCATCAGCGTCGTAATGCCATTCACGTTGAGATAGTTCACATCACACGATGGGTCGCTTGGGATGTAATCCAACTCAATCGATGGGCCAATCACATCCGCCATTACATAGTTCGATGGTGAACACCAGTAACCCGTCTCCGGCACAATGTTCTGCTCGGTTTGGTCACGGTCTACCTGAGCAATCAATCCGCACAGACTTGGCGCGTACCAATCCACAACTGTTGCGCCATCTTCAGCCAGCACTTTCGGACGCGGCCAACCAACATACGCTCGTTGTGAGGTGTACTTTTGTTTCCACGCGTAAGCTTCTTCTGGGGTTGAAATATGCTCAGGCATATCACCCACCCAAATACCGCGAAGGGTGCTGATAGCCGCAACCGCAAGCCCCATCGCGCCATCCTTGTGCAAGATGCCCGGAGCCATGTTGATTTTGGATGAGAAGCCATAAGTCTGTTTTGCTTTGCGAAGCAGCGGCAGCGCTTCCATGAATTTCGCGAGCAGCGCATCGGTCACGCGAGAAACTGTCAGTACATAAGTCAGCTCAACGCCTGCTACGTCACCCACATTGATGGTGACATCGTTATCGTTGGTGTAGCTGTAGTTACTCTTCGGTGCGAGCGTCACCGTGACCACGGCTTGTCCTTCAGACAAAGGCGTAATGGTGCCGTCACTGCTATCGACCAAAGCAATGGCTTCATCAACAATCGACCAAACAGCGGTTTGCTCGTACGGGTTGATTAACGCGTTTGGTTGAGAGTCAGCACCTAAGAACGCGGTCGCTACAGAATCGCCCAACGTTGCTGGACTCATCACCTTGCCTGCGCTCGGGTTGGTTTGAGCGACCGTCACGCCATAGACATGCGCTTCGTCTACATCATTCTCGCCATCGTTAAAGGTGACTAATGCGGTAATGTTGGCAACGCCTGCTTGCACGGGAGTGACAACACCCGTTACCGCATCAACGGTCGCAATCGCTTCATTGTCTGAGCTGTACGCAATGTCATAGGCGTGAGGGTTTGAAATTGAGATAGGCAAGCTTGCACCATCATCAATATAGATTGAGGTGCTAGACGTGCTCATCGTTACGCCAGAGACAGCAGGCTCTTCGACTTCAGGGAAGTCGCTGTCTTTACCTAGAGGGATGGCAATAATGGAGTTGCTTGGCACATAATTGTGAACACGACGAATGGCATTTTTCAACGTGCCTTCACCGAAGACTTTTTTCGCGTCGTCGTAATTGGTGGTGTGGTAGAGCTTTAATGGCTCTGCCAACTCAGAGGTTCCGAACACACCAATCACACTGGACGACACTTCGATGACCGAAATGGGACCTGTGAGCGATTCGATGGTTCGGATGCCGTGAAGTAATTCGGCCATGGATACTGTCTCCTGTTAATCAGTGGAGTCAGTATCTGAGATTTCTATAGGGATAATTTCCGTTCGGCAGGGTTAGGCGTTGGTGAAATCGAAGACTTCACTTTGACCCGTGGCGAGAATTTGGCAAGAAAGTTTAATGCCAATGATGCCTTGTGGCAAATCGGTTTGGTATACGATGATGCTTTCCAGCCTAACGCGAGGCTCGTACTTTGCCACAGCTTCGGCAATCGAGACTTTCAGACCTTGCACTTCCCATTGAGGCTTATCAACATACTCTAATGCATCGGCCGCGTAGTCCGGCATGTAAATCCGTTCACCTTTCCCCGTGTACACAATCATAAAAAGCGACTGCTTAATATCGGACACCAAATCGATATTTCGCCCGCTTGCTGCAAATTTGAGTGAGTAGGTCATGCGTACCCCGTTTGAATTCGTTTGAAATCCGGTTTGAATGAGTTTGAATAAAAATATTCGAACATTCACACCAGATTGAAATTAAACGCCCTTAGAATCGCTCTGAGAGCGTTTTGTTATTTTATTGATTTGCACCGGAGGTTGGTCTGCCTTCAGCGTCATTGTGGGTATGGCTAATCACAGCGACCGTTACCCCATTAATGGTGACTGAGCCTTGCATGATTGCGCCGCTGCTCATCACTGCCGCTCCTCCAGTGGTACTGCCGTAACCCGCCGCGCCCACCAAACCGGTGAAGGTGGCCGTTTTCATTCCCGTCAACGTATCCATCAAGGTGGTGGCTTTGACGACCTTGAGCGTATCAAGAAGCTCGGTGGCTCCAGTTACTTCCAGTTTGGCATCAATCAATACTTTGTCGGGATTGACGGTGATGGCTGGTGTTCCACCGCCAATCTTGAGCACACCCGTTTGGGTTGACTGGTCATATTCTAAAAGCGTGCCGTCTTTAAACTGAACCCCAAACTTATCGATGTTCGCGATATAAGGCTTTGCTGATTTGTTGGCCATTGAGCCAAGCACAAAGCCGGACATCATCGAGCCACTGGGAATGAACAGGCACAGCACTTGCTCACCAACCTCAAAGTTGCACGAAATGCTGACGCTTTTACTGCGCATCCCCAGAACAGGAAGCCAATCTGATTCGGGATATCGCAGCCCAGGGAAAGTGACCTTCACGCGCCGCAGATGCGCGTCAACGATGCTGACCTCCCCAATGCACACCAGTTTACGCAGCATTGAGAGTACATCACTCAGTTTGGCTTTTATCTCTGCCAGTTTATTGAACATATTGGCTCCTAACGCAATATCCGGCTTAACGCACCACCGCCGAATCGAGACAGCGCCTGCGCGGCAGTGCGGATAGGCCTTGGTGTTTGTGGCACTGCGCCACCAACAAAACCGGATTCAAATCCACTGATGGCCATCTCTACCGCATCAGGGCCATCATCATGACCACGTGGAAACTCTAGGAACATTTGACGCAGCAGTGTTTGGGTTTCTAAGAACTGAATGAGGCCATTCTCCACCTGTGAAGACAGAGACTTGATCCGTACCTGCTTGTTGCCGCCTTTGAACTCACGAACCGGAAGACGCACACCTTTCTTCTTGGCGTAACGCATCACTTCTTTTTTGTAGATCTTCTGGAAGGCGACCGTTTCAAACATCACAAAAGACGGTCGATGTTGCAGATACACATCCACAATGCGCTGAGCAAACTGCAAGTCCGATTCCTTCCAACCTTTGGCAAAGAGGACATGATCCACCATGGTAATTTTGTGGCGAGCCACGACCGCAATAAATGACCAGTCGCCTTTCTTCAAACCCGTAGCAGGGTCAACTGCCATGCCAATGGTGCAGTCTCGAAGGTCAAGTTCGTAAGGCTTGAAGTAGATAAACCAATCTTCTTTAAAGTCCGCATCTTCATCGGCAATGGGTCGGTTCATCCATTCCGTCCACCACGCACTGCCGGAGGCTATCCGCTTATTCTCTAAGTCTTGCAAACTCCAGCGAGACGGGAACAGTGGACGCCCTGAAGGCGTAATGGCACTAAAGCGCAGACCTAACCAGTTTGGAAGACGACCGTCTTCAATCTGATTTAACAAGCGTGACGGCAAGTCGTCAGGGTGCATGATGGTATTGGCAATGATGGTCAGTGCGCCTTTACCCAAGTTCATGATCACGCGCTTAAACCAACGTTCAGCCTGACGACGTAGTGTGGGCGATTCCACCTCTTTATCATCGAGTAAGTCATCACAGATGATGTGGGTCGGACGCTGGTATTTGTTCTTGATACCACGAAGACGTTGACCACGACCCACCGCAACAATGGATGAACCATTCGCGAGCTTTATCTTACGTTTGGTCCAGGTGTTGCCTCGCTGCTCGCCGTAGTCGTCCAGGATAAGTTCGTTATCTTCTAAGTCGTCTTTGATGGCGTCCATCATCTCTTTGGCGCTATCAGCCGATGCACCACAAATCACAATGAACGAACCAGGGTGATTGAGCGCAAGCCATAACGGCATCGCCTGAGTATTACGAGTGGTCTTACCGTGGTCACGTGGCTCGATGTCAAGAATCCCTTCGTATTCACCACTGATGGGCTGCTTAATAAAACCATGATCGCGTGGGTCAATGAGTTCTTTAAACAGCGCTTCATCTTGACGGTTAAGATTTCGATTAGCCGCAAGACGCGTGAGCGCCAGTTGATATTCACTGAACGCCAGCGTGAACGCATCAGGCATGTAGGTTTGACAGAAGTAAGCAAAGTCATGCTTGGATTTAGCGCGGCGTTTTTTGCGGGCTTTTTCTTCCTTCTCTTGACGTGCTAACGCTCGCGCTTCTTGCGCCTTACTTTGTTTGGCAATGCGTTTGTCTTCAGCCGCAATATTGGCGCTGTCACGAATGTTCTCTAAATCCGCATCAGACAAACCTTCAAACAGGCCACTCATCGACGGCCTCGTTTGGGTTTCTGCTCAATACGAATTTTCTGGATGATGCTCACCAGCTCAAACAACAGCTCTGGGTGTTTCTCTTTGAGCATATCAGTGAGCTGATTTTCAAACTCCGCTTTCGCCGCATCGACGCCTTTACGAAACTCGACTTTCAAACGGTCAAGGTTGACCTGCGCATCGGACAGACGAGCCAACAGGTTGGCAAGCTTATTGGGATCTTTAAATGACTCAGGACCAAACTCCAACTCACGCAGCACTTTAAACATGTAGCGCTGCATGATTTGTAAGTTCAGCTCTGAAATATCGGTGTTTGGACTGTCTTTGAATTCCTTTAGAAAGACCTCAGCCTGCTCTTGAACCAGACGCTGCTCTTCAATCAATTCTTGGTTACTGCGAATAACACGATGCACTGACGAACGGGAGATATCAAAGCCATCTTCTTTAAGCTGGGTAGCTATCTCATCCAGATTCAGTTTGTCTACGGTGTACATCTCAATGACGCGCTCAAGCAGCCCGTGCAATTCCACCTTTGAGCGTGGGGCCATGGGGTTTCCTTCTTATTATTTTAGTGAGTTTGAAGCTTATCCCTTGGAGGTCTTATTAACTTCCGTTCGGCAGATGTCAGCTAAATAAAAGGCAGAATTCAATCAGGGTTCAAACACAGTTCAACGGAGCACATCAGCAATGAAAGGTTTTCTGGATGCGCTGCATAACACCACCAAAGCGATTGATGGACTGCCAGAAATACTGGCTCCATTTGGGTTGCAGTGTGTGCGCGACAACATGAAGAACGGCACCTTTAAAGCCAACTCTCCGCTGACCAAAAACACCAAGAACGCAGGCGCGAAACCGCTCTTTGATACGGGCGAGACCTATGCATCGTTGACGTATCAAGCAGGCAAAGACGAATACCGCGTGGGGACAAACAAAGCCCATGCACCGCTGATTAACAATGGCGGCGTGATTAAGGCCAAGAAAGCCAGACAGCTCGCCATTCCAGTGAACAAGCAAGTGAAAAAACGCACTGAGGTGTATGGGGTGCGTAAGACCTTAGAAGGCTTAGAGCGGCAAGGATGGAAGATTTTCTACCGCCCTCATTCGATTATGGGGCGAGCGCCACTCGGCGCAAAAGCCTTTGGTCAGCGAGTGAAAACTAAAGCGAACCGAAACAACAAAGGTGCGGATAAAGGCGTGTTCTATGTGCTGTATATCCGAACGCCCCAGGTCAAAATCGCCAGCCGCGAGTTTATGTACTTAAGCCCTGAGCAGCAGCAAGCGCAAAGAGAGATGGCATTAGAGCAGTTAAAGGCAGCAATTCAATGAAAGTCATTCGAGCATTAGAGAAAGTGTTAGAAGAGGCGCTTGGCATGCAGGCGGTGGTTGAACCGTCTAATGCCATCGCCCGAAAAGAAGTGCGCGTGATGTTTAACGGCATTCGTGGTTTGAACCGCTTACCCCTTGCAGTTCAAGGCTCGTACGTTCCTTATGAAATGTTGGTGGATGTGGTGATCTCTGCACGTGTCAGTGGTGGTAACACGCAGTGCTTCTTATCCAGTCAGCAGATGCAGCTCAACCTGTGCATGACGGACTTTCTCGCCAACGACTTGATTGTGTTGAAAGACATTGGCGAGGCGTTGCCGCCTGGATTTGGCGGACTCAGTGAACGGTTAACCATTAAAGGTGATGCAGAGATTTCAGATGCTCGCAAAATTGGTTCGAGCTGGAGTGAGCCGAAACGTGACGATGACTTTGAACACAAAGACGAGCTGTTTGTCTGGCGTGAAGATTGGCAAGCCACATTAGAGCTGACCGTGCACAAGCAGTTTACCAACCCTGAAGTAACCGAAATTACCGCCCACAGTGAATTAACTGGCGAAAGCCACACCATCAGTGACGAGGAACAATAACATGGCAGAGCAATCAGCAAACTATGCCCAGTGGGGCGGCTTTGGCGACTTGGTGTTTAAAGGTCGCTTCACACCAAACAAAATCAGCGACTCGCGCACCTTTAAGATCAACAAACAAGATCTCGTTAACGGTTATCCCGCGCACCAGAACATGGGCGAAGATGAGCACACCGCCTCACTGGAGCTGACCTTCAACAACCACTTTGTGGACATCACCAAGATGACCAAGCAATTGGAGCAGATGGGAGAAAGTGGAGTGCCACGCGCTTTGGTGGTTGGCTCAATCGTGCAGGGCCGATTCAGTATTCGCAAAATCAACCGCACCAATGTTCAAACTCTACCTAGCGGCGTAGTGACCAGCGTGGACTATCAACTGGATATTGTGGAAGTACGTACATGAACACCTTAATTGCTCGTCAAGGCGAGCGCTGGGAGCAGCTTTGCTATCGCGCCTATAGTGCGACCAACCAAGCACTCGTCGATGCGCTCTTTGATGCTAACCGTGAGCTGACCCGCGCCATGACCACCTTTACTTTCAGCGGAGGCGAAACCGTCAACATCCCTGCGGTGAAAGTGGTGAACACCGTCAGTGTGGAGACGCCACCATGGGCATAACCGCAACAGGGCTTATTCGTCCATTCGCTATTTTGCATTGGGCAGGAAAGGATGTGACCGCAGAGCTTAGCCGCTATGTAAAGTCGATGACCTACACCGATGTGATGGAGAGCAAGCAAACGGGCACCGATACCTTGTCTTTGACGCTGTTTAACAAAGACCGACGTTTTTGCGATACGTGGTATCCAACCAAAGGCGACACCTTAAAGTCCGGTATCGGTTGGTTAGATGAGCAAGGTCAACGTCATGAATGGTTATGGGGTGAGTTCAGTATCGATGAAGTGTCGTTCAAAATTGGTCCTGATGATGTGATGGTCGGCGCGAACGCCAAGCCGCCAGCTGCTGAGCGTGGCTTTATTGATAACCAGCAATGTCTGGTACAAGAGAACGTGACCTTCGAGCGCGTTGCTCAGTTCTGGGCAAAAGACAGTGGCCTATCGTTTATCAAAGCGCCTGACACGCCAGACTTTCGTTTTGATCGCATTGAGCAGCGTGACGAGAGTACGCCCGCGTTCTTAACCAGGCTGTCTGAGCAAACCAGCGTGCCGATGGCTATCAAAGGAAAGAATCTTGTGATGGGCAGTTTTGAGTCTGATGTGATTCAAATCGACACCCTCAATCGTAGCATTCTGACCTCTCTTAATCTGCCTGACAGCGCTCGCTCTAAGTATGTTGCCGTGGAAGTGAATGGTTATGACCAACAAGCACAGAAGCTGTTCAGCTATCGAGCCGGTGATGCCACCGCCACAGGCGACAGGGTCAAAGTGCTGCATAACATCGACAACGTGAAATCCATGGCTGACGCCAGAGCGTACGCCGAGTCCTATTTGCAAAACGGTGCAGACGGTAAGCAAGGCGCAAAAGGCCGAATGTCGGTGGTGAATACCATGCTGACCACCGCGCACCTGATTGAATTTTTAAACCTTGGCAAAGTGCCAAACCGCTGGAAACCCACCACAGTCAGCACCTCCATCAGTGGTCGTTCGTGGACGGCCAGCGCTCAACTATCAAGAGCAAGCTGATATGACAAACCGATTTCCAAACATACCAGAGCCGAAACTGGTTGATGTGAACTATGACGCTGACCTTGCCAGTTTGAAGGCTCGCTATCAAGAAGGCACTGGTCACTATCCTGGCATTAATGATCCCGAAACCTTCCACCTTGAGCAGATTGCCTACGAGAAGAACGAACTCAAAGCGCTCATCAACTATGAAAGCAAACAGAACTTGCTTCCGTTTGCTGAAGATGAACGCTTGGACAACATCGGACTACTGACCGAAACCGAACGACTGCCAGCCTCAAAGGCCCGTACGGTAATGGCGTTTAACTTTTCCTTGCATACTGGGCTTGTCATTCCCCAAGGCTATCAAGTGATTGCGGTGGATAACCAAACCATTTTTGAAGCATTGGAAGATACGGTGGTCAGTGCCGGCATACTCACTATCAATGTAAACGTGGAATGCATTAAAGCCGGTATTCAAGGTAACGGCTTCTTGCCTGGACAAATTAACCAAGCTGTTGAGCCATTAACCGCACTTGAAAGCGTGACGAATACCGAGACCACACAAGGTGGTTCGGAGATTGAAGACAATGATGCCTTTGCTTATCGCATCTATATATCACCGTCCAAGTTCAGTGTGGCTGGCCCCTATGAAGCGTATGAGTATTTTGCACGCTCCAGCAGCTCGTCGATTAAGAACGTCTCAGTCTGGACGCCCGCACCGAATGAAATTGAGATCAGCGCCATTTTGCAAGACGGCTCGCTGCCGAATCAAGCCATCAAAGACTTGATCAAATCGGAATGCTCAGGGGCAAAGCGTGTTCCGATGGGAGACTTAGTACGCGTCGTAGACGCAGAGGATGTGGCCGCAACCGCCAGCTTTCACCTGCAAATCTTTAGTGATTACGCGTCACTGGCTGAATCCATTCAAAGCACGGCCAAAGCGAACATTGAAGCCGCAATCAACGCGTGGAAGACCCAGCACGGGCGCGACATTGTGCCTGCGGCTTTAACCTCACTGGCGCAACGCATTGAAGGGGTTTACCTCGCCAAAGGCACGGTGAAAGACAGTGAAGGCACGGTTATCACTGACACCAAGAGTGTGACGAAAAAACAACGGCCGCTCATCACATTAGAGAGTTTTACCTTTGAGGTTGTGAGCGAAAACAGCCAGCAAACATTTGAATAAAAACAATAAAAGAGAAGAAAAACAATGAATGAAACTGGAATTAAAGCGGCTTTGATGTCTCTGGCTGATTTAGCGGGCCTCAAGAAAGTCGGCACCTCCGTCGCTGCAACGATTGTCAGTTTTGGGGTTAACGATGTGGCGCAACTGGTCGCCATTGCCGTGGGTATTGTGTCGGGTTGCATGGCGATTCGCCATTACGCAGTGGCGACACAATTAAACAAAGCCAAACTGGCTCGCCTGCAAGCGGGTGATGACACCATGATGAAGTCGGAGGAGACCTCATGAACCTGAAAAGTAAAGCGACCCAAGTCATCGTCTGCTCTGTGACTGCGGTTCTGGCGATTGTGTTCAACATCGATGACGAACTCAGCGTGAGTGAGAACGGACTTCGCCACATTGCCAATGAAGAAGGTTGCCGAGCCAAAGCTTATCAATGCAGCGCGGATGTCTGGACGATTGGCTTAGGGCACACGTCAAGCGTGAAGCAAGGTGATAAGGCAACGAACGAACAAGTCGCCCAGTACTTTGTTAAAGACGTGGCCACAGCCGAAAAGGTGGTGAAAAAGCACATTACCCAAACCCCGAGCCAAGCGGAATACGACATGATGGTGAGCTTTGTCTTTAACTTAGGGGCTGGAAACTTTCAGACCTCAACGCTGCTTCGAAAGTTTAACCAAGGCGACAACCTTGGCGCTTGCCAACAGTATCCAAGATGGGTGTATGTCAATGGCAAGGACTGCCGAATCGAAGAGAACGACTGCCCAGGCATCCCCAAACGACGTGATAAAGAGATGAACATCTGCTTAAACGGGTGGCAATAACATGGGTGCTCTGAGCCAATTCAAACGCACCGCACTATGGGTAGCGGGAGCCATTCTCATCCTGAGCTTACTGGTGAACTACAAGCTGTTTGGTTACACCAGTGAGCTAAAGGCCAGCAATAACACCTTGAACGAGACCATCACCAGTCAGGAGACCTCCAACAATCAACTGGCCCAGCGTATCTCTGAATTAACCGACCAACGAAGCAAGGCGCAGCAAGCCGCTGACGAATCGTCGCATCGAGAACGTGATGCCCGCATTCGGCTAAGCGACCGCATTGAACAATTAGAAAAGGAACTCAAAGATGAAACGTGCAGCACTGTGCCTATCGCTTATCCTGCTGACTGGGTGTCAGGATACTAAGGTTGTGACTCGTTATGAGTATCAGGATGTGATTCAGATACCACCAAGTAGCGA
This sequence comes from Vibrio sp. V04_P4A5T148, assembly GCF_963875605.1. Taxonomy (NCBI): domain Bacteria; kingdom Pseudomonadati; phylum Pseudomonadota; class Gammaproteobacteria; order Vibrionales; family Vibrionaceae; genus Vibrio; species Vibrio sp. V04_P4A5T148. The sequence continues at coordinate 70,341 of NZ_CAWNMS010000058.1, read as the reverse complement.
CCTGATTGAATGTGAGCAGCCTTTTAATCAAAAGCCAAAGACCTATGGTGAAGCGGCCAGCCGCGATGAAGTGTGGTTAACGTACTTTCGGTTGTGCGCCTGTAAGCTTGAGCGCAATCGCACCTTCTACGGTTACACCAATAAAAATGACGCTTGTTCCAAGCTGGAATCAAGTGCCATTCAAACTCCACAACCGGTTACCCAAACAGACTGAGTTGTTCCTCAACTTTACCATTGGCCACTTCGCCCTTGTCTTTGACGAACACAAACCAGGTTTGCAATTTGGAGGCAAAGAAGTAGCCATCTCGCACATGGTTGCGCTGTGTGCGAGTGCAGCTATTAAAGACCTCATAAGCTGGAAGCATACGGATCGGTTTCGATTGCATGGTAATTACTCCTTCTCCATAGGTACTCGGCTAACTCTTTTGGTGTGTACCAATTGCGGATCCCCAAATCGCTTTTAATGATCGCTTTATCGACTTGATTGAGAGCCGCTTGAAACTGACTTGCAGCAATGCGGTTGTCGGGATACATCTCAAGCAATAGCGCTTCTAGTTCATCTTGCGTTTGAGGGTTCAACACTTCATAACGCGGCTCTGCCCGAAACTTTACTCTCCGTGACATGACGCCTCCTTACCCGCAATCCAACGCTCAAGTCCTAAAATCACCGGACGAATATTGTCACGAGTGAGCCAGCGAGCACGCTCCACCTTAATGGTGCGCTTTACAAAGCTATCAAGCGCAGGGTCATCTAGCCCTTGCCAGCCAATAGATTTTGCTAATATTGCCAGTTTAGCCCATTGCTTACTGGATGGCTGATTGGATGAGCTGCCACCCAAGCGTTTTTTAAACTTAGGCGAGTCTTCCAAATAACCTTGCTGCTTTAACTCGTTGACTAACTGCATCAGTGCGCCATCGGTTAAATCCTTACAGCTTGTTTTGCCCGTTTGGATACCTAAGTAGTTGCGGTACTCATCGTCATCAAAGAAACCCATGCGATCGAGTAGCAGCGCTTTCACCCCTTTATGCACCAAACCATAATAAGCATGGCGGTTAATTTTCATCTTCATAGCGCCTCCTCAATCGGTAAGGTGAAGGGTTTGCCGAGCCAGTTCTTATTCGCCACACGAAGCAATAGAGCCGCTAAAAACTCTGATTTTTCTTTGGTAGAGAAGCCAGCGTTTTCGCGCAGCGAATCAAAGAGGTCAGCACTGTCGGCATCGAGAACAAACTTACGTTCAACACGGCCTAACGCCTTGCTACGTAAGCGACTATCACGGGTTCTATCTGCTTGAGATTTGGGGTTGTCGACTTTAGGTCGCCCAAGGCGAATGGAAGACATGACCATAAATGTTACTCACTAACAAAAAGTGTTTGGTCATAGTTTATGCATTTGGAAACGTCTGTAAGAAAAAGTTGAGGGGAAAAAAGAAAACCCTTACTCGTCGGATGTACAACTTTCAGGGCTTACTTAACGAAGACAGTATTTATAGATTTAAATACCACAATACACCTTCGATATAAAAGGCAGCTAATGCGATAGTACCTTGTACGCCAGTAACAATAGCTAATGAAGCGTAGTAAAAATATTTAGACCATCTTGTGTGAGAGTTAATTAAATCTTGTACATCTTGCGTTGATATATGGTTGTGAAGTTTTTTTGACCAACTACGGAGTGCTTGTTCCGAGACTTTTAATTCAGAGCTTGCATTCAACCAACGAATAATAAAACTAAAAATTAGGTATAGGCCAATAATTTTAAACAAAATATGGCTTTCTCTGGAATGCAGAAGATCACCCAGAACGATCGCCTTTGACATTGTTCCGACAGTGAATACAAAAGCAATAGCCATAAGTGATTTGAGCAGCTCACCCGACAAAGACGCTGCTTTTTCTGCAAATTTATCCGTTACTGTTTTTACGTCAGAGTAAATGTCTTTCAGTTCTTTCCTATAGTCATCGCTTCTTTTAGCAACTACGTATTTGTAATTATTCTTAGCTTGCTCTAAACAACTAGTTAAAGATTCTGTGCTTATACCCAACAAGCTATTACCGTTGTACTCAAGGGACAAACGATCAATAAAAAGTTGAATTGGAACATCAGGATCCTCCATGCTGTAGCACCACATCACAGATTGTTGTAGGGCACTTAGCCAATCTGTCGTGATATCGAGGTTTTCTGTGTTACAAATCGAGGCTTCTATGTGTTTGACACCTTTAAAGTGAACTTTGTCAACTGAGTAAAAAACACTACTCAATGAAACCAATAAATGTTGTGCATAAGCTAAACGAAACGGTTGAGCAATCTCTTGTGCGTAATCTCCCCACGAAAGCTGAACACATTTGGGGTCAAGTTGGATATTATCTCTAGAAACGATATGAACTTGCTTGAGTAGTTTTTCTTGTGAAGGTAAAGAACTACCCGATAACCAATCGTTTTCGCTTATTGGATTATCACCCACAGGAATAACGGCTAATTGCGGCCCACCAAATGCTTTGACCAAACCACATACATGAATGCGAGTATTACGTGATTCAGTAAGAGTCCCTTTATTCAGAGGGGTCAAAAGACCAAGCTCCGCTTGGTTTCTTTGAAACGCTTCGACAGAAGTAAATAGGTATTCGTCAATGTCACCGCTCCCCGAAAAACGGCTTTGAACTAAATCTTTTGTGTCAACCGTTAGTTTGTATTCTGCCGGGAAACGTCCCTCCGCACAAAACGCTGGGTACTCTAGTATGCATATGCGCTCATCATCGATAAACAGAGTAATGAATTCTTTTAGGAAGTCAGCTTCTGAAATAGCAAGTTCAGCGATCGAGTAGATAGATTCATATGCATCATTGAAGGCCCCTTCAACATAGAACGACGTAGTGTTTTCGCTCTTGCTTAAGTGGCCTTCAATTTTATTTAATAGCTGACATAACTGATTAATAGATTGCATCTACTTTGTTTGCCGTTATTACTATCCTAACGGTATCTCCTACCTGTTCTTTTTTTATACCCGCTTTATCCATATCGCCCTCCCAGGTGATTGTTACATGCTTGTTTGTCTGCAATTTGTTCTTCTTCTCAGACTTAGGAATGCTTTGAGACTTAGAGGTAAATGATGTACCACTCAAGTTTACTTCATCCATGTAGCTATTGAAACTAGCCTTTAAGGTATTAGTGTCTTGCTCACTATCAGAAACACAAACGATATCCCTAATGTCATCAACAGTGACAATAAGATCATCATTCGCTTCCAAGTAATTAATCACTCTTGCTTTCACATCAGAAGGAGATAGTCCCTCCTGCTTAGAAGCCCATGTTTTAGAATGACTGATAACACTCCGAGTTAAAGCTGAACTGCTTTCTTTCAATTTAATGTTTAAAAAATTCTTAAAGTGAGTGCCTAGAGCGTCATCAGTGTCCTGCTTGGATGATGATTTTCCTTGCTCGACGGCAATAACATCCCAGTTAAAAGAACTGCCTACGTCAATAACAGCACGCTTCTGAATGGCAGATTTGTCTTCAATCAAAGACTCAGTAATCTCTTGAAAAGACACTTTTTTAGGGTTGTTTGGGTCTCTAATTTGTCGTAATACTGACTGATAATCTAACTTGAGGAGTGCAATAAACCGTTTACGTTCAGTATTCACCACCATACTGAAACAAGTGACAACAACAATACCATTTGCCATGCGTTTGTCGTGCTGTGCCTTGAATGCGTGAGCCAACTTTTCACTACATTCAACAAAGTTATCATTGCTCCTGTTATCGAGGATACTTTGACAGTTTAGCGCGACATCACCATGTTCTCGGTCGATGAAATCATACTTAGTCCCTCTTGAAGCTTCAGCGATCATGTCTCTGAAAAAATATTTTTGAGAGTTCGTGAGAACGACTTCGCTCAAGTAGTCTACTTCTTCAGCTTCCTTCAGTAGAATATGATAAATAAAATTATGAATTTCGATGCTATCACGCATTGATTCATTAATGACGAGTGGGCGTTGTGGTGCTGCCATTAGGCTTCCTTGTATTGCAATACTAAATACGATGATCTGATACTACTATGAAGCTTAGTTAATAACAAAAATCCACCTATAAAAGGTGGATTTAGTTCATAGTATTTAAGTCGTTGCTTGACTAGTTTAGGCCTTCTTGCTTTGTTGTAAAACAATAACTTTACTCAAACAGCAATGCTTGAGCTTTTTACCAGAGCGACAAATGCAAGGTTTATTGCGGTTACGTTTCTTGCTGATGAGGCGTACTAATTCTTCCAGTTGCTCATCAGTGATGCCATCACTGGTGAGAGACGGCTCCATGACTTCCGGGTTAATGATGTCCATCAGAGACCTCCTTCAAAGCTGAGTAGACCTTATGAAGCCGGGCAGCGCGCTCGAAATCGCTAATCTGAATACAGCTGTAGATTCGACTCCCAATAGATTTGATGCTGCGTTTAACATCAAAAGGCTGCTTAATATTGCACTCTGAACGAATGCGAATACCCGTCGCTAAATCGATGACGGTGTGTTTAGCGGGTTGTGCAAGCAAAACCACAGTCGGCAACGTTGGTGCTGATAGGTGCGGATACGGCGTTTGTAGCGAGTCATGCTGTTCTCCTTGAGTTTGAGAGAGTCGTTTGCAAATAGCCTCATGTGCATCAATTAAGCCGTCGACTGCTTCATCCGAATCTTTAGAGCAAGCTGTTTCAACGGCGTTCTGAATAATGAGCATCACTTCGCGAAGCAAAGCCTCATCAAGATGGCGATACATCATGTGCGATGAATGGATAGCAGAATCAATCATATGTTTGATTTGGTCAGCTTCAGAAACTTTGCAGACGGCCTTTCCATTGCAATAAAAAGCACCATCATCGTTGCTATTGTCCGATTCCAGATACACGCCACTGCACGAATAACCATTAAGTTTGAACTGATAGAGCTGACCTTCAATTAAGTCTGGACGACAGAACCGGATGGCAGCATCTTGAAGAATTTTGTTTGTCATTAGTTGGTATCCTTTCCATCAACATCTTCAAACGCTTCCAAATGTTCAACTGATAAGCCGCCAGACTTCCCTGTGATAGAAACAACAATTTCGCCACAGATTTCCCATGGATCACTTGTTACTTCACCAACATGGAAACAATCGACAACACTCAATATTGGGAAATACTTAACTTTCTGACCGATTGGAAATAGCTTTTGAGCTGTTTGAATATCCATTTTGAAATACCTTTAAATCGGGTTTGAATATACGTTTCACTAAATTCAGGCAAAGCGAAGGCAAAGCGAAGCCAAAGCGGGTACGCGTGGAGCGTCGCTTGCCTGTATTTAATAGGTTGGTTATTGGGTGTATTTACTCGTTACGAGTCACTGTTGTTCTGCTTTATGGACGATGGTCCTTAGCATGGAAATACGAGTCATATTTCCACATCCCATGCTTGGCTTACCAAGGCGGTCTAATACCTTCTGTGCTAACTCTTTTTCATCTTGAGGATTACTTGCGAGCATGCACTCCAGTGAGCTTTTAGCATCAGAGACGCTGGTATTAATGAGCGAGTTCACTATATCCATGGTGGCATCCTTATAATTTGCTGAAGTTCAAGTGAACCTGTTGGTATTCGCCTTGCTCGTCGCGTTCGTAGAAGTTGAAGTACGACTTGCTACCAATGATAAGCAGTGACTCCTTTGCGGCTTCCTGAGCCTTACGCAACGTTTCGTCTTGGAAGTCTTTGCCAATAAAGCTAATGGTGTTTGCAATAGAGGCATCGTTAACAAAGAAGTCTTGAACCGCGATTAACACATCATGCGGTAGTTTGTCCTTTTGACTGTTGTAATAGTCACGTGCTAACTGACGAGCGGCATCATGCTCAGGACCAAGGGTTTTCAGTTTGGCGGTTTTGTAAGTAATTTTGTATGTGCCATCAAAGCTAAACATCGCCACATTGTCGCCAGTGCCCCGTGTATGCAGCTTAGTACCGTATTTGTCCAGCATCTCAACGCGGAACATTTCAAAAGCTTGCATCAAATTCACCTTGAACGTTTGAAGTAGTTTCTGTTGCTCTTTCACTTGCTTCAGTAAACCTGTCACAAACGCGTCCTTACGCAGCTCATGAGCCGGAATATTACATTGTGCGATAAGGTTACCTTCTGCGTTATATACAAAGCCTTCTGGTGCTGCTGGGCGAGTTGGTTTCTCAGTTGTTTGAGTGGTTTGGTTCATAATGGTGCTCCTGTTTTTACAAAATGTTCAGCTTTAATAAGCTCGTTCTGTTGTTTTAAAAATTGGTTTACTGCGCTATAAGCGATATCTCTTGCACCAAAGGCAGTGACTGCGGATGCTGAATCGACTTGTGTGATCGCTTCCGCACGGCAATCAGAGATAAAGAATTCACCGATGCCGTTTTGGTTATTCGGACCAAAGCGAACAATCACTTCGAGCCTAATTTCTTGATTGAGTATTCGTGCCATTACGCCTCCCAATAAATAATGCTGTTGTTCAATCTGACGGCTTGCATGTGGCGCTTAATCCCTTGGCTGTACATGTTGATATCGAACTTCTTCACGTCCTCATCAACAATCAGTAAAGGGCTATCACTCATTACCAGCTCACCTTTACCTTTAGGTCTGCGGCTGATAACTCGGCCACCGTGTAGCCACACGAACTCATCAATTTTCATTCGGTTCATAAACCCTCCAATGGACGAAAAACTTGCGTTATCAATGTAAAAGCGGGGTTGTTTAAAAATTCGAAATCCGACAACAGTTGTTGATTCACGCCTTTGTTACCTCTCTGGCAATAAGCACATTTATCATCACGTAGATTCCAGCGTGGAATACGACAACCACAGCATTCGCAGGGCGCATAGGGCGGAATCCCTGTTAACCGATACACATAGCTATTCCTCTCTTTACCGACGATGAGCACCACGTGATGTTTGCTCATCTGAGCTAAAACGTTTTTCACGGCAGGCTGACTAACATGACAAGCTGGATTCATGGCTATCCGACCCGCTGAACTGTCCCCAATCTGACGCATAATGGTCAGCACAATCTCTATGGTTTCACTTCCTTTTACTGCCATAACTAGACTCCTATACTTTCCTTTAAGTAGTGATGAGCAGCTGCTATGTGTTTCGGTGTCAACGGCTCATGGTTTCGTGATGCTGACGAACTGGCTAACATGATCATGTCGGCGAGTGTTCTAAGTTGACCTGTCGTTTTCGGCACAATGGCGTACGCCGCTTTAAATAACTCTTGGTCTTGAATGCCCCAAGCTTGCATATAGCTTTTGATATCTTCCTTTGATGCAACCTTGATGCATGTAGGGCGGATCATTCGGCTCCAAATCGGGTTCATATTGACTTGAGAGCGAGCCGCACTCATGCGAGTACGCACCACATCGTTCCCTAGAAGGAACACGCCACACTTGCGTTCTGCCAGAATGCGCAGACCGTTAAGCACATCGTCAGAAAGGTATTGCGCTTCATCGATGATGATGAGGCCATTTGAACCATCCAGCTCTTGTGCAATCGCTTTTTGCATGCGGTAGACCGTCATATTTGAGGTCTTGATATTCATGCTTTCACAAAGCTCAGACAGGATTGCTCTTGCTGATTTGCACAAGTTTGAAGCCGTCACAATCCATACATTGTTGTGCTTGCGTTGATACTCTTCTGCGGTCACGGTTTTACCGATACCTGAGCCTTCATACACCATCGACCAACGGCGCATAGTGCGAGCTAAATCCATCAACTTCCAAATGGTTTCAGAAGTTGGCAACATCAGGAATTCAGGCTCTTGTAATGACACATCAGCAAACTCTTCAACCTGAGTACCACGTGTGTTCAACCACGTTTCAAGCTTTTGAAGCTGAGCTTCGGTGTCACCCGTATAAGGCTTGTTATTGAACAGTTTGCTAAGAATGCCTTCGTCGATATCCGACTCTTTAGCAATCTTGCGGTTGCTCAGTTTTTCACTGCTTTTAACCGTTAGAACTTGTTGAATAATGTGGTTCATTTCGCTTTCCCGTACTGCTGCATAAATGCGTCTAAATCCATCGCAGGTTCAAAATCCGCACCCACGGCTTTTTTCTCAAACAATCCATCAAAGTCACTGGTATTCATTTGGTGTTGCTCTGGTGTTCTTGGTAGTTCTGGCGTCATTTGAGTAATGCTTGGAACCATTCCACCTAATGGCTCTGGCTTCTCATGACTACGTGCCAACTGTGCGAGGTCTTCATTCGTTAACTCGACCATTTGCTCTTTCAGCCAAGCGGCATGGTTAACACCTTCGGTTTGGTACAAGTTCTGACGACGCGCTTCGCCTAAATCGTCATAAGCCACATCAGCATAAAGTGGGATTTCACCAATGAACTCACCACGCTCACTGTAGGCATACACACAACCTGTTAGGTCATAAGGATTGAAGCGTAGGTGGACGCTTTGACCGATGTACTCAAACAACAATGGGCTGCGATAGCGGTTCACCAAATGCTTGCTGTAGCGTCCTGCGTTAAGTTCGACTAGACCACCATTGTGAACCTTCACACCTTTACGAGTACGGTGCAGGCACAAACGTAATTGGGTTGCGGTGGGTTTGCGCACTTGGATTTGACGATAGCTTTGTTCAAACACCTGCTGATAACTGTGAATGCCGCGAGCCATTTCACTGCGACGACCTTCTTGGCTATTCCAATCGGCAACCCACTCGGCAAACAGCTCAACAACCAATTCAACAGGCACTGTGGTTTCACCGTAGTTCGCAGGCTTGCTGGTGGCAGATTCACCGGCATAAGCACCCGCAAAAGCTGGATGGCGTTCAAACTGACCGATGCCGCCTTTAGAATGGAACAAGCGTTCAACAGGCTTGGCACGTGCGTTACCTTTACGACCGACGTTGTCATCTTCAACGCGAGTCCAGTTAACCTTTGAACCCAGAGCTGTGATGGCACCTTCAATCTCTGCGTTATCAAACTTCTTGTGCTCTAGCTTGCCTTTGCCTGTGGCTTTCGGACGCGAAGTACGACCTGTCATCGCCTCACTTAAAGCGACTGAACCTCGGTCAAGGTCAAACACTTCAGGAATGCCGAACTTTGAAACCATGTTGAAAAGGGCTATCCCAAGCATTTCTGTGTTTTCGCTGACATCGATGGCGTAGCCAGTAATCATGGAGCTGTACACATCCTGGAATACCCAAACCGTGGGGCGAATCACCGTGCCATCTTCTAAATGACAACGAATACGGAATTCGTGGCCATCACCAGAAACACGCTGCATGGCATGCATTCCTGAGCGAGTTCGACGCTGTGCTGGAACCAATGCTTGCTTAGCAGCAAACAGACCGCCGCGACAGTACACTTGTAACTCATAAGGAATATCATCATTCACTCGGCTGCGAATGGTATGCAGACTTGGAACTTCCCAACCTTCGCGCTCAGCAGCTTTAACCATGCGGTTGTAGCACTCTGAAACGGTGGGTTTCTCAGGACGTAAATAATCTGCTTGAAACATTGACCACGCTTCAGGCGACAACTTAGCCACACGTTTACCGTGCACACCTTGTCGATCCAAAAGAGCAGGAAGCCAATCTTCAACAGGGATTTTATTGGTTTGCAAACCTGGCTTGTTGTAGAACCAGCACACTAATGTGGAGTATTTCTCGCCAGACTCCTCCGCGACACGAGCCATGGATTTACGCATGCTGATGCCAGCCTCAACGTAGGCTTTGACGCGCATGCACAACTCATACTTCTTCTTGGTGTTTTCGCGCTTATGGTCGGTGGCTTCTTCATACTCAAGCCACAGTTCATCAGACGCAGGAGTGACGACCTGACGAGCATTACGGCTGCTTTCTGCTTGTTCGGTTTGTTGCTTTGCAATATCACGCAATAGATACAAACGCGTTTCTTCAGGTAAGCAGTCAATGTGATACTCAAAAGCTTTTGAACCTTGGCGTTTGCGTTTTTGATTGTAGCTAGCCAACTTATTCAATCTGTTCCTAACATTGTGAACCATGGTTGGCATGCCAATTAAACCTACACATTCTTGTGCTGTTACATACATGACTACGCCACCTTGTTGATGTAACGACTAGGCCAAATATCTGAAGGCTTAATACCAAGAGCATCAGCAATAATCCCTTCACCTTTCGGCCACGGACGATTTAGTGCATTGGAGAGTGTTGTAGGAGCTAATCCAGATTTGATTGATAGCTCTTTAACCGTGAGCCCTTTCTTATGCAGAGCGGCAACAATGTCGATTCGATGCATGTCATTTTTTTCATTCGACATAATGATCTCCTGTACCTTTTTTGATAACCTGATTAGTCATCAAACTAACCAATAGAATTTAAATTCGAAACTTAGTGCGTTGACTTAATAATTGATCGAACTATTTAACGAGTCAAGGCGTTTTTATCGGTTTTTTATTCGAGCGTCGTGCTTTGGTGTTTGTTTACAGGAAAACTCTTAAATGTCAGATACTTACAAAGAAAAGACTAACGATGAAAAAAATGAAGAAAAACGGTTTTTTCGTGATGATATAAAAAACCGCTTCGCAGAAAGACTTGAAGAGGCTATGGCAGGAGAAGCCAATCTGTCATTCGCACAAAAGTGCGGCATATCTGAGGCAACAATACGAAAGTATAAAAAAGGGGAAACTACTCCAAATTTAGAGATCTTAGATGCGATCGCGAATGCCGCTAAAGTAGATCTTAATTGGTTGGCTACAGGTAATGGTGCCAATACACAAATAGTGCAAGTTGCTAGTAAACCCATGAGCGAAGGTAGTGTAGAGGTTGTCCAATATGACTTAAGAGCGAGTGCGGGCGCAGGTTGTTTGGTGGTTTCAGAAAACCCAGTGGCTAAGTTTGAGTTCTCACGTGAGTGGCTAATCAAACAAGGCTTGAATGGTAAACATCTAACAGTGGTAGAAGTGTACGGCGACTCTATGGAGCCTACGCTTATGGATGAAGACCTAATGCTGGTGGAAGTAGTAGACGACCCTAAACAGGCTCGTGATGGTGTGTGTGTGTTTAGAATTGATGATGAAGTAATGGTGAAACGCGTTCAGTATGACTTTGCGAGTGGCGGCTACCATGTCACGAGTGATAACACTGCATACAGCCCGTTCTTTATCGGTAAAGAGTTTGAAGGCCGTTTCCAGCTTCTTGGACGTATGGTGCGAGTGTTGCAGCGAGCGAAGAAAGCATAATTTAACGATCATTTACCAACAATGTTGATCTGTTTTAACTATTAACTATGATCTCTTCATAAAAGCCCTAAGATCTTGAATAATTCACTTTAGGGCTAAAATCCATCCTTTCTTAATTATTTTCAAAGAGTTATGTATGTATAACTCACTTTCTCTTTTGTATTAATTTATAATTCTCTCTCTCACCAGCGCCATCATCTACCGATGCAAGAGATGGTTTAGGGCCGCTTTTTAACACCAATGGTTGCCAAAATTGTCACATCAAAGATGGTCGCGGCCATCCGCCAGAAAAAAATGACACACAGGCCGTTTCGATGTTGGTTCGCCTGAGTATTCCAGCGGTGACGGATGAACAAAAAGCGATCTATGCCAAAGAAGGGGGGATCCCCGAACCCGTCTATGGTGGACAGTTACAAGATTTCACTTTGCCCGATCAAAAAGCAGAAGGACAAATCCAAATCGCTTATCAAGAGGTTGCGGTTGCTTTTACGGATGGCCACCAAGTGATGTTACGCAAACCTAATTTAAAAATTACTGAACTTGGTTATGGTGATATGCATCCTGACACCCAGTTTTCGGCGCGTGTCGCCCCGCCAATGATTGGCCTTGGCCTACTTGAAAGCATTGCTGATGCCAGCTTATTAGCAATGGCAGACCCTGAAGATAGTGATGGCGATGGTATCTCTGGCAAAGTGAACCGTGTTTGGGATGTAGAAAAAAAAGATTTTGCCATCGGGCGTTTTGGTTGGAAAGCCGGGCAGCCTAGTTTAATGCAACAGAATGCCGCGGCGTTTAACGGCGATTTAGGATTGACCAGCCGTTTATTCCCAAAAGAAAACTGCACCGAGAAGCAAACACTCTGTCAAACCTTACCTAACGGCGGCGACCCTGAGGTCAGTGACAACATTCTTGATTTTGTCGAATTCTATTCTCAGCATTTAGCCGTTCCAGTGCGTCGCAATGTCGACGATCCACAAGTGAAGCTGGGTCAATCATTGTTCAAACAAGTTGGCTGTGAGAGTTGCCACCGTACTAACCTCAAAACGGTAAAAAGAACGGACCGCCCAGCCTTGTCAGAGCAAGAAATCCATCCTTACAGTGATTTACTACTGCATGATATGGGCGAAGGGTTAGCCGATAATCGTCCAGAGGCCTTAGCTCATGGACAAGAGTGGCGTACCCCGCCTTTGTGGGGGATCGGCTATACGCAAGAGGTGAGCGGCCATACTTATTTTTTACATGATGGCCGAGCGCGTAATCTCATGGAAGCGGTACTTTGGCATGGTGGTGAAGCGCAAAGTGCCAAAGAGAAAGTACGTCAATTCAATGCCAGCGAACGCAACGCGTTGATCGCTTTTCTTAATTCTTTATAGGGTGCGAGCATGAAATTTCCTCTGTTATTTTCGATAGCGGTTACCAGCGTACTTTCGGCTTGCCAACCCACGCCGAAATCAGCGCTTGAGCCACAAAAAAACAATCATGTTAGCCAAGGTGTTTATGAGGTTGAATTTGCTGCGGCGCAGCGTTTTGCTCAACAATCGCACCAGCTTGCTCAATTATTTGATCAGCAATGTCAGCTGGGCGATATCGCATTGCCCTTGCTGAAAGAACAGTGGCAGCAAACTATTGGGGCGTGGATGTTTTTACAAGGGCAAGAGAGAGGGCCAGCTAAAGCACTCGAGCAAAGTTGGAACGTACAATTTTGGCCAGATAAAAAAGACACTACCGGGCGAAAAATGAGCCTGTTAGCGAGCAGTGGCAAGCACTGGAGTGAGGAGCAGATTGCAAACCAGAGTGTCACAGTGCAGGGGATTGGCGCATTGGAATGGTTACTCTACGATGCTCAATCGCCGCTTCTGAAAAACCAGCAAGTAGAAACTGGTTGTATGATTGGACAAGCGATCAGCGCGAATTTGGCGACGAAATCTCATTTGATTGCTGAGCAATGGCAACAGAATCCATGGTTGATGCTGGATCTGAGCGCTTGGCAAGCCGAATACATTGCGCTGCTCTCCAATCAGCTTGATTACAGCATGAAAAAACTGAGCCGCCCCTTAGCCAATATCGGCCAGCCACGCCCTTATTTTTCAGAATCGTGGCGCGCCAAAGTCTCTTTGAATAACCTGCAAAAGAATGTGCAAGCGATGCAAGCACTCTATTTAGCAAAAGACGGTTTAGATCAGATGTTGCGGGAAAGAGATCAAGTCGCCATGGCCGAACGCGTAAAAGCACATTTATCCTTGATGTTGGAAACGTGGCCACAAACGGCCAGCTTATTTGATTTATTGCAAACGAAAACAGGCTACCGCGAGGTGCTTGCGCTCTATAACAAGTTCGAACAACTCAATTATTTACTGCATGATGAAGTCGCGGTAGAGCTAGGTGTAGTGATAGGATTTAATGCAACCGATGGTGACTGATCTAACAAGGCGTACGCTACTGAAAGCGGCGTTATTGAGCGCATCAGCGCCCCTGCTGCCGCTGGGGTGCGCTACTACGCGCCGTGGCCCACAACCCGCTTTGATTGGTTGCGCTATTCATAAAGGCTCGCAGTTTCGCGCCGTTGTAGCCGACGCTCAAGGCCAAGCGATTCACCAATTACCTTTGCCTGCAAGGGGACATGGTGTTGCTATCCACCCTACCTTGACGCATGCGGTCGCTTTTGCCCGTCGTCCCGGTGAGTTTTTGATGGTGTTGAACTATCAAAATGGAGAACCCATCAAATTGCAACTTGCGCAACCCACGCGACATTTTTATGGGCACGGCGTTTACTCAAATGATGGTGCGTGGCTTTATGCAACCGAAGGCGAGAAAGCGACAAGTCGCGGCATTATTGGTGTGTATGATGTGCAGCACAGTTACCAAAAAGTGGCTGAGTTCAGTGGTTTTGGTATTGGCCCTCACGAAGTCATTGTGATGCCAGATGGCCGGCTCGCGATTGGAGTGGGTGGGGTGCATACCTTCGGCCGAGAGCCACTCAACGTAGAGAGCATGATGCCAAGCTTGACCTACCTTTCTCATCAAGGAGAAATGCTTGAGCAACGGATATTGAACGACCACCATTTGAGCATCCGCCATCTTGCTCATGATGGTGCAGATACTGTGCTGTGCGGCCAACAATACCGAGGTCAGCCGGAAGAGTATCCACCTTTGGTAGCGCTACATCACCAAGGTGGCGAACTCATTCCGCTCTTGGCAGAGCCTGAACAATGGGCAAGATTCAACCATTACATTGCCAGTATTGCGGCGACCGACCAATGGATTTTAGCGACTTCTCCACGAGGTAACTGTTACGGTATTTGGTCAAAAGAGACACTGCAACTGGTTGAGTTGGCCTCTTTGCCGGATGCTTCTGGCGTGGTAGTGCAAGATCAGCAGTTCCAAGTCAGTTCAGGAGCTGGCTTGGTCGTTAATTCACCTTATCCTCAACCTGAAATACGCACGCGTAGTAATGTTCAATGGGACAATCACTGGTCTGCCATTGATTACTCTCGCCAAAAAAGCTGAGTAAGCGAGCTAAATTTGTTTAATGATAATTCTCATTGCATGAGAGTTTATGAATATATTGTTGATATCGACAACAACGTTTAGCAGATAGCCGTTTCTTTTGCCATACTGAAACGTGAATCAGCGTTGTTGGATAGATCGGAATGAGTAAAAGCATCCTATTTGCTTTATTATTGATTTTTAGTAGCTTTTCTCTTTACTCTGCCGAGAAGGTACAGCCTTTTGCTGTCTCGCAAGAGAATGCCTCGTTGCAATCTTTTATCCAATATCCGCATTTAGTCGAACGAATTTACCAAGAGAATGAGAATCGGCGCATTTGGCAAGATGAGCAGATTGTTCGTCAATTTGAACATCAATTGGAAGTGATTCGCCGAGCGGGGTTTAGCCCTTTATTTTCACGCCAGTTAGCGCAAATGAAAGCGTATCGGAAGCAGCAAGCGTTCAACGAATACGATCTGCTGGCGACCGATACCTTACTTTTGTATTTGAGTTATGCTGAGCAAGCGCCCAAAGTGGGTATGGCTTGGTTCTTTGAAAGTAAGCTCAACTCTGCCATTGCTCCGCCAAGCCAAGAAGCCTTGTTCGCCCTTCATGTTGCGGTAGAAGTTAACAGTATTGGCGATCTGCTCAATGGCTATGCGCCGAACAACGCGGCTTATGATCAACTGCTACACGCCTATGATTTTCTGCTCAGTACTGAAAATGCAGCGCTCTTGTTGTACAGCCAAAAAGGGTTAAAAAAACCCGGCGATAAGCTCTCACAACGTAATGTGCTTATTGCTCGCTTATCATTAGTTAATATCGATGTTAGCAATGTTAGCACAGTGCGTGACGACGTAACTTGGTATGACAACAGCTTGGTCAAACCTGTGAAAGAGTTTCAAGCGATGCACGGTTTAAAAGCTGACGGCATGATTGGCCCCGAGACCTTAAAGTGGTTAAATTTGTCTTTGCAGGCACGTCTGTCCATGTTGGCATTAAATGCAGAGCGAACTCGTTTGTGGCCAGAATCAAAAGAGACACAGATCGTAGTCAACGTTCCCAGTTTTGATATGCGTTACTGGTATTTAGGTAAAGAAGTCTTTCAGTCTAAAGTGGTGGTGGGCCGAGTTTCACGCAAAACGCCACTCATGAGCACCAAATTGGATTCTTTGATCCTAAACCCGACGTGGAATGTGCCATACAAAATCATGGTTGAAGATATTCTGCCGATGGTAAAAAAAGATCAAAACTATTTGCGTCAACACAATATTGATATTGTTTCGAGCTGGCGCTCGAACGATCAAATTGACCCAAGCAACATCAACTGGTCTGCGGTGAATCCGGCCTCTTTTCCCTACCGAATGCGTCAGCAAGCCGGGCAAGATAATGCGTTAGGGCTGTATAAATTTAATACGCCCAATCGTAGAGCGATTTACCTACATGATACGCCGAGTAAATACCTATTCAATAATACGTCGCGAGCCTTTAGTTCGGGTTGTATTCGAGTACAAAATGCCGATAAGTTTGCTTCGATGATATTAGAAACCCAAGGTATTAATGGTGATAAATTAACGGGTAAAGAAGGGCCTACGAATGGCACGATCCCATTAAAGCAGCGCATCCCCGTACACATCATCTATCAAACCGTTTGGTATGAAGGTGGGGAACTGCATTACCGAGATGATATCTATCGTTATGATGCATTCAGCACCAGTAATGGGTGAATGGATACCGCTAAAACAGTGGTCACCTAAGTAAGCAGGGATGCGTCTCTCAATTTACCAAAAAATGACTTAATAAAGATCTCTTTTATGTTCAAAGAGTAACGATGCTGTGGCTCTCTCTTGAGCATTTCGAGCACAATTTATGCATTTGATCTTCACAATGGAGTCCGGTAGTGTCCGGGCTTGTTGAAAATAAATTCAGTTGTGAAGGTATCCAACCTTGTTAGTTTCTCGTCGTCATTTTATAAAATTGGCTGGTAGTGGTGTAGTTGTAGCGGCGTGTGCCCCCCAGATAGTATTGGCATCGTACCCTGAAACCTCTCGCATACTCGCGATGAATAATTTACATACCGGTGAAACACTTGAAACCTGTTATTTCAACGGTGTTCGTTATGTTCGATCTGAGCTTGATCGGCTCAACCATATTTGCCGTGATTTCCGCCGCAACGAAGTCCATCCAATGGACAAAAATCTATTTGACCAAATATCGAAAATTCAATCTCTACTTGGTACGCAAGCGGAAGTACAAATCATCTCTGGTTATCGATCTCCTGCCACCAATGAAATGTTGCGCACTCACTCCTCTGGGGTTGCTAAGAAAAGTTTCCATATGCTAGGCCAAGCAATTGATTTTCGGTTAGATGGTGTTCAGTTGAGTCAAGTACGCGAAGCGGCGATCGAATTGGGCGCTGGCGGTGTTGGTTATTATCCTAGCAGTGATTTTGTGCACATTGATACTGGGCCTGTACGTCATTGGTCATAAGGCTGTTCGTGACTTGTCAAATGAAAGTGTCAATGTCATAGTTCGGCCAACTGCGAATTCGAACAAGGTTTTAGTATGTCGTTAAAGTATCAAGTGGTGCCCGTCACTTCCTTCTCTCAAAACTGCTCTATCGTTTGGTGTGATGACACCATGGAAGGGATCGTGGTTGACCCCGGCGGTGATGTGAAACAGCTCGTGATGTTGATCAATGAACTCGGGGTAAAAGTGGTCAGTTTGGTTCTTACTCATGGTCATTTAGATCATGTCGGTGGAACCGAACCGCTGGCGCAGCAGTTGGGCGGCGTCGATATTATTGGACCACACAAAGCGGACAACTTCTGGCTACAAGGCCTCGAAGGTCAAAGCCAAATGTTTGGTTTTCCACTGACGGAAGCCTTTGAACCTACCCAATGGCTTAATGACGGTGATGAAGTGAAGTTTGGCCTTCAAACTCTACAAGTATTACACACGCCCGGCCACACGCCCGGCCACGTAGTGCTGTTTAGCCAGCAAGCGAAATTGGCGTTTGTTGGTGATGTATTGTTTAACGGTAGTATCGGCCGTACGGATTTCCCGCAAGGTGATTTCAATACCCTTATTCACTCGATCAAAACTAAGCTATGGCCACTTGGCAACGATGTGACGTTTGTGCCCGGCCATGGTCCGCAATCGACTTTTGGTCGTGAACGTGCCAATAACCCTTATGTCGCAGATGAAATGCCCCTGTATTGATCTTGATTAGGCTCAGAGTGTTCCTTTTGCGCCCATGAAACTATGTCTTAGTCTGGTTCGGCCGCCGCGAGGTAGCGCCGAATCAGCCCCACAAACGCCTCGGCGTCACGATCCAGATCGTGCGCTGAGATAAAAATATCATAATCAAAAAATTGCCGTTGATAGCGCATCCGATTGGCTAACATTGCCATAAGACCATGATAGTAATTACCGTTTGGCGCAGTGTAAGGTGCGTTGTCGAGTACCAAATCTTCAAATTGAGTCTCTTTGCGCTGTTGTTTTGCTCCTAAGTAGAGCAGCGCGCGCTGGCTGAGCAAGATCTCACTAGCGATTCTGGGACATACACTCTCAAGGTAAGGTGAATAATCCTTCAGTTTGATCCCAATCCAAGGCAAAGGTTGGTGCCAACCATGATATTCATAACTGCATACCCCAATGCGGCTGATATTGTTCCATTTTACGACCCAACCTCCTTTAAAGAGATGCTGCTGAAAATGGGTAGCGGTTAGGGTGTAGCTAACTTTTCCTTTCAAAATCAAAAGATAGAAGGTGATTAGAGTCACTGCCAGTGCACTTACTAACAGCAGCGCATGAATAATGTTGGATGAGAACATGACAATGCAAATTGAAGCGATGATACAAGTCGTATTGATCCATTTAACCACAGGTGATTGCAGAGAAAAGCGCGTATTAGACAAATGTTGGGTGTGCATAAACCAGTGAAACTCCTTCGAGCTACAGCATCGTTGTTGGCTGTTGCGACCTGTATAAATTGTAGTCAGTTACCGCATCAAAATGCGTTTTTGCCCCTCAATCTGTGCTATGCCCTACAAATCGAGGACGATTTTTGATATAAAACGCGCTTCAAATTTTCACCACTGCTTGAAACGCAGTGAAATGGAGAAATATTCGATGAGACTTGCTCATAAGCGTAAGGTGCAGGCAAAATTGCAAAAGCGTATTAAAGCGACTGTTGCAAACTTGATCGCCTCTCAATCAGCAAAGCCTGTAACAGCGCAATCGACCGTAGCAAAAACCGCTGCAACAAAAGTAGTTGTGGAGAAAGCGGCGGCGAACTCTAAAAAAGTGGATGTTGCGTTAACGCCAAAACAGCAACAGGTTTTAGATATCGTCGCTAACCACACAGAAGGTATGAATCCTAAATCGATCGGCTTAAGTGCTGGTCAAGAAGATGCGAAAGCTGCCGCTTGGGCCACTGGCGCACTCAAGAAACTAGTAGAAGAAAATCTGGTAGTGAAAGAGCAGTTAGCAGGCAACAAAGTTATCTATAAAGCCATTTAATCTGCTGTTCGTTGTGAATGAATTAGCCTCGGTAGCTCCGAGGCTTTTTTACGATCAAATTTTAAAATGCAATCAAAGCTATTCTTCTTTGGTAATAGAGCCAATTTCGAGCATCGGCGCGACATCTATGTTTTCGGCATTCATCATAGAAGATAAACGTTGTACTGATGAGAGCAACAAGCTTTGCTCCCACTCTTGAAGCTGCCTAAATTGTTCGACAAAGCTTTCTTGCAATGGTTGCGGTGCCTTTTCTAGCAGCTTCTTACCTTCGTCCGTTAAATGGGCGTGCACTTTTCGTTTATCGGTATTGCTGCGAATTCGCTGTACGTATCCGTTGCGCTCTAATCTATCCAAAATGGTGGTGGCAGTGGCCTGGCTCATGTTCGTATGATCCGACAATGTGCGGATAGTCACCTCACCAAGGGTTTGAATTGAGCGCATTAAAATAAGCTGGGGACCAGTAAGTCCAGCGTCTCTATTGAGTTTTTTAGAGTGCAGATCAATTGCGCGAATAATTTGTCGAATTGAGATCAAAACTTCTTCATGTTTTTCCAAACTCATTGTCCCAAAAAGAAAGTTATTAATAAGCGGGGACCATAGCGCAGTTCTTTTCACTTGAAAAGTAGCATTCGACCTCTTTTGTTTTGGTCTAAGATGATGAGTGTATAAGTTGAGATGTAAAATGATTAGTGCTCGAATGTTTTTGTTTTCGATTTTCACCCTAAATTGGTTTAAGTTTAACCATTAAGCCTTGTTTTTTGCCTTTTATGGCATTTTATGTTGCTTTTTAGTGGATTTTTTCTGTGATTTTGGTAGGGTATTCAGCATATTGAAAAAATAAATTGCTATGAGTACGAAGTTATTTTTGGTTTTTGTCTTAAAATTGTTTCGTTCTCATGGTTATTAATCTCAACTGAAAAATCATGTCTAGATTTCTAGAGAGGTAAAATGACAAAAGGTATTGATAAGTACAGTATTGACAGTACTGACTACACCGTCGGGCAAGATAACGTGCAAAAGTGGGGGTTTGATGTTCATAACCCAGTGTTTGGCTTTAGCGCCGGATTTATTGCGCTATTTTTAGTCGCCGCTTTAGTCGTTGATCCTGAGGTTGCGAAGAGCGTGCTTGATGGCGTTAAATGGAAAATTATTGGCACTTTTGACTGGCTGTTTATTTGGTCGGGTAATCTTTTTGTGCTGTTTTGCTTAGGCTTGATTGTTTCTCCCTTTGGTAAAATACGTTTAGGTGGCCAAGAGGCGACAGCAGACTACTCTTTTATTTCTTGGCTCTCTATGCTGTTTGCCGCAGGGATGGGTATTGGTCTCATGTTCTGGAGTGTCGCTGAACCTGTGGCGTATTTTACCGGTTGGTATGAGACGCCCTTAGGTGTTGCAGCCAACACACCCGAAGCGGCTAAACTAGCATTAGGTGCAACCATGTACCATTGGGGTCTACACCCTTGGGCCATTTACGGTGTGGTAGCGCTTTCCCTGGCGTTCTTTACTTACAACAAAGGGCTTCCGCTTTCTATTCGCTCTATTTTTTACCCGTTGCTTGGCGATCGTGCTTGGGGCTGGGCAGGGCATATCATTGATATTCTGGCTGTATTAGCAACATTATTTGGCTTAGCAACGTCATTAGGGCTGGGTGCGCAACAAGCGGCTAGTGGTATCCATCATGTTTTTGGCATTGATGCCGGAATGGGCTTACAAATTGTCGTGATTACCGTCGTTACTTTATTGGCAGTGGTCTCCGTGGTGCGTGGTATTGATGGTGGTGTCAAAGTCATCAGTAACATCAATATGATCGTTGCGTTCTTGCTGCTGATTTTGGTTGCACTGATTGGCTATACCGTAACCTTTTCATCCATTCCAACCACATTAATGGCGTATATTGAAAATATCATCCCACTCAGTAACCCGCACGGTCGAACTGATGAGGCTTGGTTCCAAGGTTGGACAGTGTTCTATTGGGCTTGGTGGATTTCATGGTCACCATTTGTTGGAATGTTCATTGCGCGAGTATCAAAAGGCCGTACTATCCGCGAGTTCCTCACCGCCGTATTATTAGTACCTACTGCTGTTACCTTGATTTGGATGTCTGTATTTGGTGGTTTGGCGATTGATCAAGTTATCAACAATGTTGGCCAATTAGGCGCGAATGGTTTGACCGAAGTGCCACTGGCGATGTTCCAAATGTTTGATGCGCTGCCTTATGGCACCTTACTTTCAGTGATTGCGGTTGTGTTAGTGTTGGTATTTTTTATCACCTCATCAGATTCAGGGTCACTGGTTATTGATAGTATTACTGCTGGAGGCAAAGTGGATGCCCCTGTCCTACAGCGTATTTTCTGGGCGTTGATGGAAGGCGCTATCGCCGTAGCCTTGTTATGGATTGGTGGCACCAATGCTATTGAAGCGTTGCAGGCTGCGGCAATATCAACGGCGCTGCCATTTACCATCGTCTTACTATTGATGTGTGTGAGCCTACTGTTAGGAATGCGAACCGAGCTCTTGAAACGTTAATTTCGACATTGATTTGAAAAGGCGACGAAAGTCGCCTTTTTTGATGTTTTTTTGACGATCGTCATTAGAGTGTTTTGCTAAAATACTAAGAAAAGCAAATGGTTATCTTGTGTCAGAATTCGACATATATTTCGTGCATCTTGTGTTAAATCTGGTTAATATTCGCCTCCGTTCCTGTATCTAACATTCTGCAAACCAATGAAATTAACCTTAAAGCAAAAGCTAATCGGTGCCAGTCTTTCTGCCGTCGTCGTTATGGCGAGCGCGTTGACTTGGCTAGCCGCTGATCAACTCTTTGAACAAACTCGAAATGGCGTATATTCGCGGGCAGAAAGCTTGTCAGCTGCCGCTGCGAAAGGCATTTCGGACTGGATTGTGGTCCGTAAAGAGATCTCAACCGCTTTTAATGACTACACCGCTCAAGATGATGTCGTCCCTTTCTTACAGCAAGCTCGCAAAGCGGGTGGCTTTGATGATATTTTCTTTGGTACACCGCAAGGTGAGATGTATCGTTCACACCCTGAGCGTAACCGTGCTGACTATGATCCTCGCCAACGCCCTTGGTATAAAGATGCCGTTTCAGCGAATAAACAAATTATCACCACCGCTTATAAAGACGCGATCACCAATGCACTGTTGGTGACAATTGCAGAGCCTGTGCGTCGCAATGGGCAATTTGTCGGCGTCGTTGGTGCCGATGTGTTAATCGATCAGTTGATCCAAGATGTCATCAGTTTAGATGCGGGCAAAAACGCCTACGCGATGTTGATTGATGCGCAAGATGGAACCTTTTTAGCGCATCCAGATAAAAATTTCTTATTAAAACCAGTGTCGTCATTGTCGAAGACGTTGACGATGAACATGATAGAGCAAGCAGTGGCTTCAGGTACCGTTGAAGACGCGTCATTACAAGGTGTTGATAAGCTATTTTACTTCGCCAAAGTGCCGCAAACCGATTGGATTTTCGCTATCCAAATGGATCGTGCAACGGAAGAAGCAGCGCATACATCTTTGCTTACCGGCCTGATTGTGACTGCGCTTGTGATTACTATTGCTGTGATTGTAATCGTCTCTTGGTTAGTGAGCTTTTTGTTTAGAGATCTTAGCCGAGTATCCAAGGCCTTAGAGGAAATTGCTTCCGGAGACGGTGATTTAACTCAACGTCTTGAACCAAGAAGTGATGATGAAGTTGGGCAATTAGCACAAAACTTCAATACCTTTGTCGGTAACATGCACACCATGGTTTCTAAGCTCAGCTTTGTTTCTGCTGCGTTGTCTGAACAGTCAAAACAGACGGCCGCTCAAGCCAAAGAGCGTAGTGCGCGTATCCGTTTACAACAAGATGAAATTAATATGGTGGCTACGGCCATCAATGAAATGGCCGCAGCTACACAAGAGATTGCCGGTAACGCAGATCATACCGCTCAGAACTCTGGCGAAGCGGTAACGGCTTGCGTGCATGGTTCGAATCAAGTTTCACAAACACAAGGTTCGATTCAAAATCTGGCTCAAGAAGTTCAAGTGGCCACTGATGTTATCCTTGAGCTGGAAGCACACGGTAAACACATCAATACGATTCTGGCGACTATTCAAAACATAGCAGAGCAAACTAACCTGCTAGCATTGAATGCGGCGATTGAAGCGGCGCGTGCTGGTGAGCAAGGTCGTGGCTTTGCGGTGGTTGCCGATGAAGTTCGTGTGCTTAGTCAACGTACACATGCTTCGACAAAAGAAATTCAGCAGATGATCGAAACGTTGCAATCAACGACGGGTAAAGCGGTTGGCATTATGGGTGATAGCCGTATGCTTGCTGGAACCAGCGTAGATGATGCGAACGCCGCTGCAGCAAGTTTGATGCAAATTCATAATTCAGTTGAGCGCATCAGTGACATGGCGACGCAAATTGCCTCGGCCGCTGAAGAGCAAGCTTCTGTGACGTCGGAAATTACTCGTAATACGGAAGGGATCCGCGATGTTTCTAACGATCTTGCACAAGAAGCGCATGAAGCAGCCGCACAAGCATCACAACTTTCTGAGCTTTCGCATCAGTTAGAAAATGAAATTCGTCGCTTTAAGCTGTAAGTTCTAAGCGTAAAAGCCGAGATGTGATTAAAAAGAGGAACCTAACATGGGTTCCTCTTTTTTTGCTCGTGTCGAGCACGGTACTAAACCTTGAAAGAATCCCTTGAAAGGATAATCAAAAAGTTATAGCCACAACGTTCGGACACTTTGCTGCCGATCAAAATGATGAGCGATTTGTGCTTGGAATAATTCCGCGGTGGCAATAGCATCAACTAAAGCGTGGTGTGGGGTGTACGCTGGTAGCCCATAACGCGCTCGCGCTTGCCCTAAACGCACTGATTGTGGTTTTTGCCCTTTTAACTGGTTCCATAAACCTCCATGTAACCGTTGTTGAATTTCCGTTTCCAATTGCAAAGTATCGATCACAGGGAACTCAATGCCTTCACCCAATCGCACTTTTAATGCTTGATTGAGAAAGCTACGTTCAATATGACGGTAATGGACTACAACAATTTTTCCAGATAAGGCCTTCAGTATTGACTCCTGCACTTCTGCCAAATCTGGCGCATCTAAAATATCGTTGTGTGTGATGCCATGGATAACCACCGAATCCTCTTTTAACGCTTGGCGTGGCCGAACTATCCAATGTTTAGAGCGGTTGAGATAGATACGGTTTAAGGTAAAAGGCACCAAGCCAATGGTGATAATGTCATCAT
Source organism: Vibrio sp. V04_P4A5T148 (assembly GCF_963875605.1). Lineage (NCBI taxonomy): Bacteria > Pseudomonadati > Pseudomonadota > Gammaproteobacteria > Vibrionales > Vibrionaceae > Vibrio > Vibrio sp. V04_P4A5T148. The sequence goes on along the minus strand of NZ_CAWNMS010000058.1, from coordinate 45,869 downwards.
GCTGCGCACTTAAACCCGTTGTTTCCAAATCTAAAGCGACAAACTCTATTTCATCGATTGGCGTGCAACCCTTAGCAATCGGCCTTGAATAAAAATCTTTGAGTAACGGATGGTTAACCAACGACTGCTTATTGGCATATTTTGCTACCCAATCGATGCTCGGTTTTTGAAACCATTGTTTAATCATCACTCTCACTTAAAGTTATTGCTGGCTTGATAACGGAATTTCAAGAAATTTTGCGCATTGCTTAGGATTTGAAACGCATCTTTTAAGTTGCGTCTTTCAAAATCGGATAGGTTTTCTGGCTCGATATTGTTATCTGGCTCTATTTCTTGTTCAACGTCAGCCGCTTGGTGGCGAATGCGTACCATAGCGATAAACTCCATTGCATCACGCAGATCTTGCGCCCGTCCTTTGGGTAGAATTCCGGCTTCAATGATGTCATCTAAACGTTCAAACGAGTTGGTAGAGCGTGAACCGACAGCCAATGCATGCACACGGATTAAATCCGCTAACGGTGCAGTGCCGCGACGTTTTAAATTGATGGTGTTATTGTGTCGTCCATCTTTTTCCATCACAAAGTCTTTGAAAAACCCCAATGGTGGCGTGCGGTTCAGTGCATTTCGTGCAAGGCATGCAAGAAACCGATTATTTTTGCGTGCTCGCCGTACAATAAACCCATTCAGTTGTTCTGCCCATTTGGTCCTGCCACACACTCCGTATAAGTCAAAAAAGATGGATGCATTCAATAGCGCCTTAGGGTTAGGGTTATCTATCCAATCGGCAAAGCAGGCTTCCCATTCTTTACGAGTCATACGCCACATCGGGTTGCTGGCCATAATGTCCCCCGTACAGTAGCTGTAACCGCATTGATCTAAGCTGTCGCAGACAAATTTGGCGAACGCTTCGAAATAAGCACCATGCTGTGTTTCTTCATAGCTATCGTCCAAAATTAAAGCGTTATCTTGGTCCGTGACAATTAACTGTTCATCACGGCCCATAGAACCCAAGGCTAAAAAGCAGTATGGAATAGGCGGCGAGCCTAGTAATTCTTCGGCAAGTTCAATGATTCTTTGTTTAAAGCTACGGCCAATCACTGACATCGCCGTGCCGATCATATGTGAGTTTGCATCTTCATTGACTAAACGAACAAAACTGTCTTTGACTTGGTGCGACAGTGTGGCTAACTCTTCAACGCTTTGTTGCTGGAAGATGCGACTGACGAGCAGCAATGAGTTTTGTGATTCGTAGCGAACAATGTCGGTCGCTTCAATGATACCGATCGGCTTTTTTTCTTTGAGTATAGGAAGATGATGAACATTGTACCGAAGCATTTTCAGCATGGCCTCATAGACATAAGCATTATGATCTAATGAGATAACCTCCGTTGTCATCACTTCCGTGACGAGGTGATTAGGATCGATGCCAACGGCTAATACACGCGTGCAGAGATCTCGGTCAGTCAGGATGCCGATTACCGGGCTGTTATCGTCATCACTCTCTTGCAAAATATCAGGGTCAATCACCAGCAGTGAAGAGATACTCTCTTCCGCCATCTTGATCGCCGCATGTTGAATGGTTTCTGTTTTGTAAACGAAAGGGGCTTCTCGGCTGAGTAAGGTTCGCACTTTCGAGGTGGTGAGATCATTCTGCTCTGTTTTACTCAGTACGGCTTGGCGAAGGCGCGCGCTATCTTGCACTTCAACAAAATCAGCAAAGGAATCATAGTTGTCATATAAATCCTGAAACCTTGCCTCTGGAATACAATAAACCAGCGTATCTTCAATCGCTGTGACCGGAAAACGAACACGGTTATTGGTCAATAGCCCCATTTGACCAAATAAACCGCCTTCGGTTAGGCGGTTGTATAATTCGCCTTTGCGACGGTACACCTCGACGACGCCGCTGCGGATCAAATACAAGTCCTGGATATGATCACCAAAATGAATGATGGGTGTACCTTGTCGAAAATAGGAGATTTCTACGCTCTGCGTCACTTCGATCAGTGTTTCTTCAGGTAGTTCATTGAACGGTGGATACTGAGCAAGGAAGTTCTTGATTTCAATTAATTCTGCTTCCATGGAGGCTTCCTTGTGTTTCGGAGTTCATATTGTGGGATTCTGACGTCGTGAGCCAGCTAAACGATGTAACTGGTCAAAGGGATCCGGTTACATCGGTGGCATTGGACATAGGATTCAGAGAGTTATAGTACATGAAAAGAACGTGCTTTGCAGGCAAGAGGGGAAAGTGTACGCGCTTCGATGTGAATCAAGTGCCATTTCAGTGAATTGAAGATAAAAAAATAGCCGACAAGTGGCGGCTATTGTTGTCTATTTCTTATCATTATCGATTATAGAACCGCTGCAATACCTTTGCACAGTGGGCCCATATTCGATTTCGTCATGCCTGCCACACTGATACGGCCGGAACCGACGATGTAAATTGCCAATTCATCTTTCAGACGAGCAACTTGTTCCTTGTTCAAACCAGAAAAAGAGAACATGCCATTTTGACGTTCAATAAAGCTAAAATCAGCCTTCACACCTTCGGCTTTTAGGGTGGTAACAAACAGCTCACGCATCTCTTGAATACGTTCACGCATTTCTGTCACTTCGTTTTCCCATTCTGCGCGCAGTTCGGCGTTGTTGAGGATATAAGTAACGACCGCAGCACCGTGCGCTGGTGGGTTTGAGTAAATGGAACGAATGATCGCTTTGATTTGTGAGAAAGTTGTTTCAGCGACATCTGTTGAGCCAGCAACGATGGTAAACGCACCCACGCGCTCATTGTACAAACCGAAGTTTTTAGAGAATGAGCTCGCCACTAAGATCTCTTTATTGTATTTCGCAAAAGTACGTAGGCCTTGTGCGTCTTCTTCAACACCTTTCGCAAAACCTTGATAAGCAAAGTCAAACAGAGGAAGAAGCCCTTTATCAGCGACTAATTTTGCTAACGTTTCCCACTCTTTATCGGTTGGATCAATGCCAGTTGGGTTGTGGCAGCACCCGTGTAGAAGAACAATATCACCCGCTTGAGCTTGCTCAAGATCGGTAAGCATCGCTGCGAAATCTTTATCTTTCGTTTCGGCATTGTAGTACGAATACTGCGTGGTTTCTAAACCAGCCGCATTAAAAACACCGTGATGGTTTGCCCATGTTGGGTTGCTGATCCACACTTTCACGTCGCCGATTTGACGCTTAATAAATTCACCAGCTACACGCAGTGCACCAGTACCACCCGGCGCTTGCGCCGTTTTTGCGAGCTTTTGCGTCACAATCTCAGATTCATCGCCAAACAGGAGTTTTTGTACCGCGAGCCCATATTCAGCAGTACCTTCAATGGTGAGATAAGATTTGGTCTTTTCAGACTCAAGCAACGCCGCTTCCGCTTTCTTTACTGTCGCAAGAACAGGTGTTTCACCTGCTTCATTTTTGTAGATACCAACACCGAGGTTAATTTTTTCAGTGCGAGGATCTTTTTTAAACTCTTCGGTTAAACCAAGAATAGGGTCAGCCGGAGCTGCGACAACTTTTTCAAACATAATCATCATCCATGTAAAGTGTTAGAAGGGATTTTAGAAACATAAAATTAAGGTATTTATACCTTTATGAAATATCCGTTACAACACACAAAACAGAAAAACTGAAAATAATTTGTGTTGGCTAAGAATCATGAGTAAAAAGGCGATTTTTTTAAAAAAACTCTATCATCCACCGTTTTCAGGCGGGGAGATTAAATAGGTTTTACTTTGAGAAGTAGTCAGCTCAACGGCAAAATTCATCATCAAATACGATATTTTGCCATTGAGCGGAGGAGTTACTGTAATAAGAGATTAATGTTTATCCTGATGGCGAGCGGCAATGGCGACAAATTGTTGTTCAACACTCAAAAAAGCCTCTACGACTTGTGGGTCAAAATGTGTCGCTTCGCCCTGTAGAATGATGGCTGTTGCTTCGCTTGGTATTATTCATGAATTTGATTTCATTTCGGTATGTGATGATTAAGTTTAGGTGATTAAATTCGTTCAATGTTGTGTTTTCGTGATTAACCGATGTGCGGAGGATCAGAAAAGCGATGGATTCTAGTGATGTATTTCTAGGAAAGATAGCTAAATAAAATAAAGCCAATGTGATCCGATCAGTGCGTCATGTTATGAGTACAGAGGAGAGGGCTCAATGACGTTACTCAGCCGAACTTAACGAAAGTCAATCGTTACTCTGATTGATAAGAGTGGACTGTTTAAAATTACCTAAAACAACAAAAGTAAAATTACATCTGCCGACTACATTGCAGATTCCTCCAAGCTTTCCTATCTTTAGTTATGAGCTCCAGGCGTTGCATAACAACTTCTTACATAACGTCATAGCTTTCGTCAGTGTTTTATGGCTAAAGGATAATAAATCATGCTCCTCATTAGGCTGGTACGTGTTTACGTGCCCTTAGTGCTATTGTCGATAGTTGCTCTTATGCCACAGCCAACACATTTTGGTGTTTGGGCTCTATTATTTGTGACTTTTGCTAGTGTTAGCTATGCAATTTGGAATTACGAATCCTTCATTTCCCAAGTCAAAGCGCAAAAAAAGACAATTGAACACCTCTCTCAAACACAAGAGATCCAACTGGATGGATATCATTCTTTAGAGCCTCTCTTTGCTCAATCTCTGCCAGTGTGGTCTCGTCATATTGATTTAGCCAATGTGCAACTTACCGATTCTGTTACTCAACTGAGCCAGCAATTTGGTGATCTTGTCACGCAGCTTTCACAAGCACTCTCCTTCTCGCAAGGCTCAACCTTAAAAGATGAGCGTAATTTAATGAGCGAAATTGAGCGTTGTCGAGCCATGCTTTCTAAAGCGGTTGATGAGCTTAGAGAAAGCCAAAAGACAAGAGAGCATATGCTTGATGAAATGCGCAGCCTTGATCAATACACAGTCGATTTAAAAAAAATGGCAACCGATGTGGTGGGCATTGCTGAAAAAACCAACTTATTAGCGCTTAATGCTGCCATTGAGTCAGCCAGAGCAGGAGAGGCAGGTCGAGGTTTTGCAGTGGTGGCCGATGAAGTGCGTAACCTTTCACAGCGTTCAAGGGAGATCGCTAGCAGCATGACGGAGAAAGTGAACGTTGTCAGTGATGCGATTAATACTACATTTAAGACGGCTGAAATGGCTATTGCGGCTGAGAGTGAACAAATGGAACAAACCGAGCAGCGTATCGATTATGTCATTAACCACTTCCAAGATATGGCACAAACCTTACAGCAACAGTCTGAGCGGTTAAAAGAAGATGCATTTTCGGTGAAGGAAACAATCAGTAGTGTGATTGTGAAATTGCAATTTCAAGACCGAGTAAGCCAAATATTAGAGCAAATCAGCACCAATCTCAAAGAACTCAGTGGCTCATTAGAGCTGCTCAAACAAGACAGCAATCATGCGATCGCAGGCGAATTATCCCCGCAAAAATGGCTGGAAAAAATGACCAAGAACTACACCATGATAGAACAGCATGAAAGCCACAAAGGCAAGGTTACTGAGGTGAAAAGCAAGGTGACTAGCACGGACATTACTTTCTTTTGAGAACCGTAAATGAATAAATGAGGAACTCTGTGATGAACAAAACGGTACTTGTTGTAGATGATTCGGCTTCAATTCGGCAGGTTGTGAGTATGACCTTAAAAGGAGCAGGCTATCAGACGATCGAAGCTCATGATGGTAAAGATGCATTATCCAAATTGGCCGGGAATCGTGTTCATTTGGTCATCAGCGACGTAAATATGCCGAATATGGATGGCATTACCTTACTTAAAGAGCTGAAGCAAAGGCCAGACACAAAATTTACGCCGGTGATTATGCTTACAACTGAATCTGAGGCATCGAAGAAAGAACAGGGTCGTGCTGCGGGTGCGAAAGCTTGGGTTGTAAAACCCTTTGCACCTGAACAGATGCTTGCCGCCGTAGCAAAACTGATCCAAGCCTAAGGGGGGATTATGCTGACTCCACACCAAACCGATGAGCAATTAATGTTAAAACTTGACGGTGAACTGACGATTTATGAGGCTCGAAATTTGTTTGAGCAGCTGACCCCTTTTGTGTCTCATAGCGAGAAGATCGCCATTGAACTTTCCCAAGTCACTGCTCTGGACAGCAGTTGCGTACAAGTATTGATGGCATTTAAAAAAGCAAGAATAGAACAGGGATGTGAACTGATTCATCACAGTGAAGTCGTGGTGGATGTGCTGGGTAAACTGGGGCTAGTGGGATGGTTTCATGACCCTATCGTTCTTTCGAGTTCACAATAAGACAAAGTGACAAGCTAATGACGAAGCCCCAGGGAGATACTATGGACGAAATGATGGCTGCGGCGCTCCAAACTTATTTTAATGAGAGTAGGGAGTTGCTTGAAGGGATGGAATCTGACCTTCTTGAACTGGATAGCGGGAATCTTGATGGCTTAAATGAGCGATTAAACGCAATTTTTCGAGCAGCGCATACTGTAAAAGGCTCAGCAGGGATATTTAACTTAAATGAGATCGTTCGTTTTACTCATAAAGTAGAAAGCTTGCTTGATTTATTGCGCTCAGAACAACTTAAGTTGCATGAAAAGCATATTTCCTTGTTGCTTGAGTGCCGCGATCACATGGTGAGCTTGATTGATGATGCTCAAACGGGGCAAGAGTCATCAGAAGATGACGTTACCGGACAGCGCTTAGGGGCCCGATTGTCTGAGTTTTTAGGTCAATCTGAGCCAGAAAGTCATTCACCAGCCACGGAATCTGAACCTGATCACACCACACTCGACAATTTCTGCTGGCATATCTCTTTAACTTTCCCGCTTCATGCATTCCAAGATGGTATGGATCCGCTCTCTTTTCTTTCTTATTTAACTACGCTGGGAGAGGTTATTTATATCGAGGCTGTCGACCGAAAATTACCTGATTGGCACAACTTTGATCCGGAATGTTGTTATTTGGGTTTTGAACTGCGTTTCTATTCGCCGGCATCTAAACAACAAATCGAAGACGTGTTTGAATTCATTCGTGAAGAAGGTGACGTTCGCATCTTTCCACCCAGTGCCAAAGTGGGTGACTTCATTGATCACATTCAATCAATGCCCGATGAAAATTATAGAATTGGCGAAATATTAGTTCGTTGTGGCGCGCTCACTGAGACTGAATTGAAGCGTGCATTGCAGCAACAAAGTGAGCGGCGAGAAGCGAGTTCGGACGCGATACCCATAGGTGAAATTATCACTCAGGCTGATGCTCAATTAGCACCCGTACTCAATGCGGCGGTCGATAAACAAAGTAAAGCCCGAGAGGCGCTAACCAAAGAGCAAAAAAGCTTGCGAGTGGATGCTGAAAAGTTAGATACCTTAATTAATTTAGTCGGGGAATTGGTCACCGCAGGTGCCGGCAGTGCATTACAGGCGGAGCTAATTGGCGAAAATGTAATGATTGAATCTGTTGCACGGCTCAATGGCCTTCTCGAAGAAGTCAGAGACGCGGCACTACAGCTTAGAATGGTGGCTATCGGTGCGACATTTGCCCGTTTTCAACGCGTTGTTCGTGATATGGCGAAGGAGCTAAACAAAAGTATTCATCTCACGATTACCGGTGCGGATACCGAATTAGATAAATCAGTGATTGAAAAAATTGGCGATCCTTTGATGCATTTAGTGCGCAATGCGATTGACCACGGCATTGAAACAGAGGAAGAGCGTGTCGCAAATGGTAAACCTTCTCACGGCACCATCACGCTCAATGCTTACCATGACTCAGGCAATATAGTGATCGATGTGAGCGATGACGGAAAAGGGCTCCACAGCGAAAAATTGCGCGCAAAAGCGATTGAAAAAGGGCTACTTGATGAAAACCAACTCGTGAGCGATGACGAGATTTTTCAGCTCATTTTTGAGCCCGGCTTTTCAACGGCCCAGCAGGTTTCCAATATTTCAGGTCGCGGTGTCGGTATGGACGTAGTGAAGCGAAATATTACCGATTTGCGAGGTCGAGTAGAGATTCACAGCCTACTTAATCGAGGAACAACTATCCGCATTGTATTGCCGCTCACACTCGCGATCATTGATGGTTTCCTAATTGAAGTGAGTAGCGAAACCTTCGTTGTGCCGTTGGATGCCGTTCAAGAATGCGTCGAACTTGATGACCAGTGGCTCAAAGATGGCCAAGGCAAACCTTATATTAATCTCAGGGGACAAGTGCTGCCTTTAATTGATTTAAGAGTGCAATTTAACCTCACTGCGCGTCGCTCAAAACGCCAAAATGTGGTGGTGGTCAGTAGTGCGGGGCAAAGTGCTGGTTTGATCGTGGATAATTTGTTGGGGGAATTACAAACCGTAATTAAGCCACTTGGGCCGATTTTTTCACGGGTTAAAGGAATCAGCGGTTCGACTATTTTGGGCAGTGGAGATATTGCTCTTATCTTAGATATCGCCAGTTTATCGCAACATATTATGAAGGAAGAGTCGAAGCATCGCTTATTGGCAATGCACTAACTTGGCTCAATTACATTGTCAGAAAGGAATAGGCTATGTTTAAAAATATTTCAGTTAAATTCAAACTAAGCATGCTAGTTGGCATCTTAAGTTTGTTACTCATTATTGTCGGATCACTAGGGCTTTATGGCATGCAAAAAACATTGCATGGTCTAGAAACGGTTTACTATGACCGCACTGTACCAGCGTTATCTATAGGTGATATCAAAACGCGTTTTTTGAACAATCGAATTGCGCTAGCATTTTCACAACTCTACCCTGAAGCGGATATTATTCGTGCCCAAATCGAGACCGTCGAGAATCATCTCAAAGTAATCGATGAAACATGGGGAAAATATAAATTAACTAGATTAACTCAAGAAGAGGAGGCCCTTGCAAAACAATTTGAAGAACAGAACAAAGCCTTCGTTGAACAAGCTTTGCAACCAACAATTGAGGCTTTACGACGGTTGGATATCGATGAGGCGACACGTCTTGCGGTTGATAAAGTGCGCCCACTCTATTCACCTGTTGAAAAAACATTAAATACATTAATTCAACTGCAGTCTAATGAAGCGCAGAATGTTTATAATCAAGAAGTTGAGCTTTATGACAACTTACAAATGCTCGCCATTGGATCAATTATATTTGGGTTACTGTTTGGCATTGGATTTGCGGTTACCTTGATCCGCGGGATCTGTAATCCTTTAGAGCAAGCAGTGACGTTGGCTAACCGACTCGCAGCAGGTGATTTAACAAGTAAAATTGAAGTTAAGTCAGGCGATGAATTGGGTCGCTTGCTTGAAGCCATGCAAAAAATGGTGGCCAAGTTGTCAGACATCGTAGGTGAAGTGAATAGCTCAAGTAATGCATTGGCTTCGGCATCCGAAGAAGTTTCAGCTACCGCTCAGAACTTAAGTCAAGGTGCGAGCGAACAAGCGGCCAGTGTTGAACAGACTACCTCGTCGGTAGAGCAGATGTCAGCCTCAATCGCGCAAAACACTGAAAATGCGAAAGTGACCGATAGCATGGCAGGCAAAGCGGCTAAAGAAGCGAAAGAAGGTGGAGAAGCGGTAGCTAAAACTGTGTTAGCGATGAAATCGATAGCTGAGAAAATTGGTATTATTGATGATATCGCTTATCAAACTAACTTACTTGCGCTCAACGCCGCAATCGAAGCTGCTAGAGCTGGCGAGCATGGTAAAGGTTTTGCAGTGGTGGCTGCCGAAGTCCGAAAATTGGCAGAGCGCAGTCAGGTTGCTTCTCAAGAAATTGGTGAGGTCGCTAAAAATAGCGTTGGTTTAGCGGAACAAGCCGGAAAACTGCTGGATGAAATGGTGCCTTCTATTCAAAGAACATCCGATTTAGTGCAAGAGATCAACGCAGCTTCAATGGAACAAGCAACCGGAGCAACACAAATTAACCAAGCGATGGAACAGCTCAACAGTATCACGCAACAAAGTGCTTCCGCATCAGAAGAGCTTGCGTCGACCTCTGAAGAGATGAGCAGCCAAGCACAGCAGCTCCAGCAACTAATGACCTTCTTCAAAACAGAAAATAATCGCCGTGAAGCAGCAAATAAATCTTCAGTTCACCACGAGCAGCAACGCCCTAAACAGAAGAAAGATGTTGAGTTTGTCTCTATGGACGATGAACCTGAGTATGTGCGCTTTTAGTGGCTGGAGGTGAATGTGGCTAATCTTATCCCGGTTGAGGCTAACTCGATGATATTGGCTAAGTCCAATACAGAATTAGCACAAGATCAACAGTACTTAACATTTCAGCTCAATGGTGAAATGTACGCCTTTGCGATTTTGCATGTTAAGGAAATATTAGAGTATGGCAAAGTAACTCAGGTGCCAATGATGCCTGACTACATTCAAGGCATTATTAACTTGCGTGGTGAAGTGGTACCTGTCGTCAACCTAGCTCGGCGTTTTTATCTTAAACCGCAAGAAGTGAATAAAAAGACTTGTGTTGTCATTATCGAAGTGACGAATGAAGAACAACGTCAAGACCTAGGTGTTATGGTTGATAGTGTTTCTGAAGTCATTGAAATATCAAGTAAGTTTATGAGACCTGCCCCTAATTTTGGTACCAAGATCCGGACCGAATTTATTTGTGGTATGGCTCAATTCGATGAAGAGTTTGTCATTATTTTAGCGGAGGATAAAGTCCTATCTGTTGAAGAGTTGGCCATGATGGAACAGGTCAAAGAGCAGAATGAACTTGCAAGTTAAGCACAAATCTCAGCAACTTGGGAATTCAGCCATGGAGCAAATGTCTATCATCAGTGATGCGGACTTTGAGTTGTATCGTGGCTGGATATATCAATCTGCAGGTATTGCACTAACACCCAGTAAGAAAGCGTTGGTGGTTGGGCGTTTAAGCGGGCGCTTAAGAGAGCTCGGTATAAGTTCATATCGGGAGTATTTTGAGTATTTGACGAAATTTAGCGATCAGCAAGTACGCAAACTTGAGCGGCAACGAGTCATCAATTTGCTGACCACCAATGAAACGTACTTTTTCAGAGAAGAGGCCCATTTTGCTTACATCCAGCACCATCTCTTCACTATATGGGGTAAAAAACAGATCCGTTGCTGGAGCGCAGCAAGCTCGACAGGTGAAGAGGCTTATTCTCTGGCAATGTTATTAGACAGCCGTTACCAAGGAGAATGGCAAATAGTTGGTACCGATATCAATAGTCAAGTGTTGCAAATTGCATCACAAGGTATTTATCCGATGCTACGCCATGAACATATACCGAAAGCCTATCTCAAAACGTATTGCCGAAAAGGCATTGATACCAAGCATGACACATTGAAAATCGTTAATTCATTAAGGAAAAAAGTGAAATTCGGATTAGCGAACTTACAAAATCAGTTGGATGAACTTGGTCACTTTGATCTTATTTTTTTACGTAATGTTATGATTTATTTTGATCAAAATACCAAACAAAGAGTCATCAGTAACGTTACGAACCGATTAAAAAGTGGCGGTATTTTATTAATAGGCCACTCTGAAACATTAAACGGACTCAACTGCGATGACTTGCAATTACTGCAGCCGTCTATCTATCAAAAACGAGGGATTCGTGATTAATGGCGAACGAATTTTTACCTAAAACAGAGGCTATGAACTTGATGCCTGGCGAGATATTCTTTGGTCATCACAGAGGTTGGATTCATACGCTGCTGGGTTCGTGCGTTGCCATTACGTTATGGCATCCAAAAACGCAGTTAGTGGGTATGTGCCATTATCTGTTGAGCCAGCGATCCGCCCTAGGTGAAGAGGCCAAACAACCTGAAGGCTATTATGCTAGCGATGTTGTGGCGTACTTTTCCCTTCAGTGCCGACGACATCAAATCAATCCTAAGGAATGTGTTGTTAAAGTATTTGGAGGTAGCACTATGTTTGCAGGTCACTACAGTAAAGTCGCTTCGATAAATGTTGCACAACAAAATGTGCGACTGGGTATGCAGTTACTGAAAGAGCACGGTTTTCAAGTAAGCCGCAATGATGTGGGTGGAAAGCGTTATCGTAAAGTATTTTTTGATGTCCAAAATGGTGATGTTTGGGTTCAATATGGGCGATCTTCTGCAAGAGAGGTAGCTTATTAATCAGCCATTGAGTGTCGACTTATAGAGGCATTACATGAAAAAAATAAAAGTATTAATCGTGGATGACTCCGCGGTTGTTCGGCAAGTGATCAGCGCTTTGTTGAGTAATGAACCTGATATTGAAGTGCTTACTCCCGCTTCTGATCCCATATTCGCTCAAAAAAAAATGGCTGTTCAATGGCCAGATGTGATTATTTTAGATGTAGAAATGCCTCGTATGGATGGTATTACGTTTCTCAAGCAACTGATGGCGGAGCATCCGACGCCGGTCATCATTTGTTCTACACTGACGGAACGTGGTGCGGAAGTGACTATGCAAGCATTGCAAGCGGGTGCGTTGACGATTATCACTAAACCCAAAGCAGGGTTGAAAGATTTTCTACAAGAAAGTCGGCAGGAAATGTTAAGTGCGGTGCGCGCCGCCGCACAAGCAAAGCTAGAAAATATTGTTAAACCCAAACCTCATGTACTCAAGAAAGTACAGCAAACAATGCCGAATCCGAATCACTCGACATTAACATTGAAGACCACACAAAAAGTGGTCGTGATCGGCACATCTACAGGTGGGACACAAGCTTTAGAAGCAATCTTAACAGCATTGCCAGCAGTCTCTCCGGGGATTGTTATCGTGCAACATATGCCCGAAAAATTTACCGCGATGTTTGCTGATCGGCTCAATGGGCTTTGTCAAATCGAGGTCAGGGAAGCAAAGAATGGCGATCGAGTTCTTCCGGGGTTGGCATTGATCGCTCCAGGTGGCCGTCACATGCAACTGAATCGAAGTGGTGCACATTATCAAGTCGAAATCAAAGATGGCCCCGCAGTTAACAGGCATAAACCATCAGTCGATGTACTTTTTCGCTCAGCGGCAAAACATGTAGGCCCTAACGCTGTCGGTTTTATTTTGACGGGAATGGGAGATGATGGCGCACGAGGTTTGCATGAGTTGAAAGAAAGTGGTGCCTATACAGTTGCACAAGATGAAGCAAGCTGTATCGTTTTTGGTATGCCCAAAGAGGCAATCGAACGTGGTGGTGCTTGTTCGGTGCTACCACTCAATCAAATAGCGCAGGAAATATTGCAACGAGCTTCATCGAGGCACTTATAGATCAGATCTTCATTTATTTTTAGTTGAAACCGACTTGTTGAGACGCTCCCAACAAGTCGTAGTAGTTACTTTTTTAAGCCAATTTGAGATTCGATGGCTTCGGTTTCTATTTCAGGGTGTTCGGCGAGCTTTTCTGAAGCCCATTGATTGATATGCTTCAAAATAGCCGACACGGCATGTTTTTTTGTTGCTTGCTCATTTTCTGCCACATCTAACGCTTGTTTAGGCTTTAAGCCAGTAGCATCTTCTGCGATATGAAGCCAATCAGGATGCCAGTAGTAAGGTTGACCTGAAGGGGTCATCCAGCCATGAACACCGTTTGTTTCACCATTGTACTGCAAATTATCTACATCATTTTTTTTCATATAAGTTCTCGCCATGGATCGATCTGAATACGTGGTTAATGTAACTCGGTTGCATAGCACAATAGAGTGAACATGATCATGTAATTGAACTAAATGTAACAAAGGAAGATGAAATTGAGGTGATTTTGATCTCATGTTTATTTGAAATTCACTCTATTGTTATTGAGAGTGAACACTGATTGTTGGGGAAATAAAAAAACCACCGAGTTTAACGTCGGTGGTTTTTACAAAAATCGTGTTTGATTTTTAGAAGTTTGCAGAGCGTGGTGTACGTGGGAAAGGAATCACATCACGCACGTTGCCCATACCGGTCACATAGGATACTAAGCGCTCAAAGCCAAGGCCGAAACCCGCGTGTGGTACAGTACCGTAACGACGTAAGTCGCGATACCAACTCATGTGTTCAGGATCAATGCCCATTTCAATCATACGCGCATCAAGAACATCTAAACGTTCTTCACGTTGAGAGCCACCGATGATTTCACCAATACCTGGGGCAAGAACATCCATTGCAGCGACAGTTTTACCATCGTCGTTTAGACGCATGTAAAATGCTTTAATGTCTTTAGGGTAGTTCTTGACGATCACAGGCGCTTTGAAGTGCTCTTCAGCAAGGAAGCGCTCGTGTTCAGAAGAAAGATCAATGCCCCATTCAACATCAAATTCAAACTTACGACCTGAATCGATTAGGATCTTCACAGCATCGGTATAGTCTACTTGCGCAAAATCTGAATTAACGAACTGCTCAAGACGAGTAATTGCCTCTTTGTCGATACGCGAAGCAAAAAACTCAAGGTCATCACGACGTTCTTCAAGAACGGCTTTGAAGACATACTTCAGCATATCTTCAGCCAGTTTCGCGACATCGTTTAGATCAGCAAACGCGACTTCTGGCTCTACCATCCAAAATTCTGCAAGGTGGCGGCTCGTGTTTGAATTTTCAGCACGGAACGTTGGGCCAAAAGTGTACACTTTGCTTAATGCACAAGCATACGCTTCGGCATTTAACTGTCCTGAAACTGTAAGAAATGTCTCTTTGCCGAAGAAGTCTTCATTGAAATCGACATTGCCTTGCTCAGTACGAGGAAGGTTAGCGAAATCCAGCGTTGAAACACGGAACATCTCACCCGCACCTTCTGCATCAGAAGCGGTAATCAGCGGCGCTGACATCCAGAAATAACCTTGCTCGTGGTAAAAGCGGTGGATGGCTTGAGAAAGGGAGTTGCGTACACGAGCCACTGCGCCAATCACGTTGGTGCGTGGGCGAAGATGCGCCACTTCACGAAGATATTCAATTGAATGGCGAGTTTTTGCCATTGGGTAGGTTTCAGCATCTTCAACCCAGCCAACAACCTTCACCTCAGTTGCTGCAAGTTCAAATGCTTGACCAGAAGCAGGGGACTCAACAATCTTACCTGTTACTTCGACAGAGCAGCCAGTAGTGAGCTTTAGCACTTCGTCATTGTAATTATTCAGATTATTAGGGACCACGGCCTGAATCGGGTCGAAACAAGAGCCGTCATAAATGGCAAGAAAAGAGATTCCAGCTTTGGAATCACGACGAGAACGAATCCAGCCTCGGACAGTCACTTCACTGTCAACGGCCAGCTTACCGCTCAATACGTCTGTTACAGGCGCGTAAGTCATGTTTGATATAGTCTCCATTGAGGTAAAAATTCAACCCAATGTTCAAAGGTATTCTCACTCTATAAAGTGGACAAAAAACAAGCGAAACATTGGGTTGCTTATTACTTTTTAATTCAATGGCACATATTACCTGTCAATTCGTTCGCATCAACCTTTATTGTCGATTCGTGGCCGAATTCTTAGCAGAAAGCGTAAATTGATTCATCAATGTTTCTAAGCGCTGCGATAGCTGTTTTAAATTGACGCTGATTTCTCGGGTTTGCGTTGCCGATTGAGACGTATCATCAGCATGTCGAGTAATGACTTCGATCTTCCCTTGAATTTCTTGGCTGACTTGTGTGGTCGTTCGTGTTTGATCTTGAATATTGTTTGCATGATCAAGCACCTGCTGCATCTCTTGTACGGCATTACTCATTGCGGAAGATAAAACTTCGACTTCATTTGAACGTTGATGCGCATGTGAGCAAACCAAATCAACTGAGGCGAGCGATGTTTCACTGTCACGTTGGAATTGAGCGATGATTTTCTCAATGTTTCCAGTCGCTTCTGCTGTTCGTGAGGCGAGTTTTCGCACTTCATCGGCCACGACCGCAAAGCCTCTTCCTTGTTCACCCGCTCGTGCTGCTTCAATCGCCGCGTTTAAAGCCAGCAAATTAGTTTGTTCGGCGATACTTTTAATCGTTTCAAGAATGGAGGAAACCAGCCCTGTCTGATTATTAAGTTCAGAAATTTTATCTTTCACGGACTCGATATCGCTTACCAAACCTTTGATATCTGCGCTAGCTGTATGTGCTTGCTGTGCACTTTGTTGAGCGACATTAGCGGTATGTTTGATAAGCTTTGATGCATCAACGGTAGCTTGATTAACCGTCTGTTGTTGAGATTGCATCTCTTCAATATTGAGCTGAACGTCAGAGGTTTCACGCTGCTGATTTTTTGCCGCTTGGTTGGTTGTTTGTGCTACGTCGGTTAACTGGTTTGCTGAATCGGCAAGCGAATGAGAGGTCTCTTGCACTTTTGCCAAACTGTCCGAAACCGTGTCCATTAAAGAGTTGATGGAGACCGCGAGTTGTCCGAGTTCATCTTTTTTGGTGCTGATAAGCCGTTTTGATAAATCTTTGCTCTTACTGATTTCACACATGAATCGTGACGTATGCTGGATAGGGCGAACAATCATCTTGCGGATCAAAAAAAGCGTGATCATAAATCCGATAAAGGCAATGGAAGCCATAATAATAACGGCAATGACAGTGTGAGTACTGATCATTTGGTTTACATGGCTCAGGTTATATTCAAGACGAATAGCTCCTAAAACGGTTCCTTCTTCCGCCATATGACAAGATACGCAGTTTGTGCCTCGGTAATCTAGGCTTGATTTCATCGGTAAGGCGACGACTAATCCTTTCCCCCAGGAAGCATTGAATGGTTCAATGACGGTTTCCCCGGCCAGTGCGCGTTTATCTATCTCGTCCATTGGCTGTTGATTTTCTTTTCCAGGACCATAAAGTTTACTGACCGCCTCTGAACGTAATACTCGCACCTGTTCAATACCATCTTGCGCGAGTGCCTTTTGGCGTAAGGTCTCTTTCTGAGCCATGGTACCAGTCAACATCATCATATTGAGGCTATCAAAGTAGTTACTCGCTTTATCGTGTAACTGCTCGCTCAACACCGAATTGAGCAGGTCACGTTGTTGTATATATTGATAGCTGGTTGATACCGTTAATACAAAAGCAAAAACGGTGATGAGCGTAAGTAGCAATTTAGATGTAATTGTTGAGTTCATGATAATTTTATTATTATTGAGAGGGTGACAGTGTAAATATAGCGTTAATATGCACTAGTGCAAAAGTTGTAGTCTTTGGAGTGTGACCCTATACATATTATAGGTTTAACAAATGTGATGTGGCACGTCATGATTCCCTATTAATGCTTGAAATATCACTCAAAGGCGTGGGATTTTCCGTTGTATCACCGTGATAAATTGTACGGTTTCATCTGTCTTGCAATGTAAACAAAGCTGCCTAGAAACTTGTTTCGTGAGTCTATATTCCTTAGTATTGCCTCTCTTTTAAAAGCTTGAGAACCAAGATGAAAACAGAATTATACAAAGAGTTTATGTTTGAAGCCGCGCATCGTTTACCTCATGTACCTGCAGGGCATAAGTGCGGCCGTTTACATGGGCACTCTTTTTTAGTTCGTCTGTATGTAGAAGGTGAGGTCGATCCTCATACTGGTTGGGTGATTGATTTTTCTGAAATTAAAGCGATATTTAAACCTATTTATGATCGTTTAGATCACTATTACTTGAATGACATTGAAGGGTTAGAGAACCCAACCAGTGAAGTGCTTGCGAAATGGATTTGGCAACAATTAAAGCCAAGCTTACCACTGCTCAGCAAAGTTGAAATAAAAGAAACCTGCACGGCGGGTTGTATTTATAAAGGCTAATACCAGCAGACAATTCCCAACAACAAGCAATAAATAACAAGTAGATAGGCACTATCACCGCGCCTATCTACTTACCCAATATAAAGAGCCTAATAACCCCAAATTTGGCTTACATATTCAGGATGATCGATATAGGGATTTCGGTTACCTTGAAATTGATAAACGGCGTCATTGCGCTGGCGTTCTTTAGCACTCACAGGATCTTCTTGGTGCCAACGCTTTAGCATCGCCAGAGCCCAAGCTTCAAAAACCACCGTGCTAGTACCATCAAGTATGGCATCAGCGTTGTCAGTATTTCCTTGCCAGCTGCCGATACGGTTCTCGTAGCGGGTTGCTATGTAAAAATAGGCGCGCGCTAGATCGCCTTTAAATTCATCAATAGGCTCAAATACGGTGCCATTATAACCTAGCGTATTGCTTGCACTGCCAAGTTTTGAACCATTACTTGAGGTATAAGTGATATGACCAACTTCGCCAAATGGCCAGTTACTGCGTTTTGCATTAACAAAACCATCAGTGGCAAACAAGTGGTGACCGTCGGAATTCATTGGCTCAACGCTGCCCCCAAACCAACTTTTAGGAAATGAGTGTTCCCTATTGTAACAATCGCCTTCTCGTCGATACTGACCACACTGATCGCTGACTTTAGTAAAACTAACACTGTCGTTGTTGTCAGGTTTCTCAGAATAGATATCTAACATTGAACCGTCATTCTCATAGTAGTTATCTATGTCTGCATTTTGTAATAGTGTCCAAATTGCGGAATAACCGCGGCTATTATGATTCTTTATGATGTTGTATAAGGCCGTTTTTAGTTCAAAACCTGTTTTTCCTATCGCGGCTTGATAATAGTCATGGTTAGCGGGAGGTGTTGATTCACCAAGTAATAAGCTGTTTGATTGGTTGTATTGAAATTCTCCACCAGAAGCCAGTATTTCCGAGCCTTTGGCTAAGGAATAAAGACCATTGCCAGAGCCACAGCAAATACCATCACCATAACTGTCATGGATGGTGAATTGATATTCACCATCCGATAAGCATATTTCTTGGCTATAAGATGTGGAGTCTGAGTAATTATTACCCGCATAAATAACCTGTGAGAGGCTGTTTTTTATTTCCCAACTTGTTTCAGAAGCATATTGATCGGTGGTTAAATTCAGAGTCAGGTTGTGAGCGCGACATGTCACATGGCTTGATGGTTGCTCAGCGTTACTATTTTCTGTCTGCGCACTGGTAAGGGGAGAGCAAAGCAGTGCCAGTAGGGTAAGGTATGAAATTTTCGTTGTCATAATTTTCTCATTGGATAGTTAAATCGCAACTAAGATAACCATTTGCTCAGTCAATAAATTAAACCTATATCGCATTTTAATTTGTTATGTATGTGATGTTTCATTATTTATGCAGGAGATCTCACGTTCAGAAGGCTGTGCAAAAAGGTGTTCATAAAAACCTACGCAGTCTGCATATATACAATCTCTTTTCTTACCGCGACTGACACGCTGCCGTTTAGTCAATATCTGTGCGATAAAATTGCCAAAAAAGTTGATCGCTTAATCCTCTCAATGCTCATGAACAATCGTAATCATTCTCTTTCGGTGTGCGTGTTATATTCTTAAGTATCATTGTTTCTGATTGATTTTAATAAAATTATTTATTGTTTGTATGCATTTTGTTGCACACTTTTTCGCGTGAATTCTCACTTTCAAGACGTCAACTTCATTGGGTTGGAACCCTTATCTCGTTACGGACATAGTGATTCTATCGAAATGAAATTAGGTAACTAATAATGAATCGGTAACCCAGTTGTCTATATCCGGAATCGATTGTTGCTTAACCAGCGCAGATTTCGTGGGTTGCTGCTGCTGAAATTCAAGCACGTCACTATAAACTAAAATGAGCAATCCAATGATGAATAAGAAACCATTAACGCTTCTGGTAGCAGGGCTACTGGGAAGCGCACCCGTTTGGGCGCAAAATGAGCTCACCTTGATCCAGATCGGGGAAAAAATCGTCGAGCGGTTAGAATCGATTAAAGCGACCGCCGAACGTGGAGAAGGGGTGTTTGAACGCAACGGTGAGCGTTGGATCCACTATAAAGGCTTCGATTATCGGCTTAGTTACAAAAATGATCTGCAATTCCCCTTTATACCTTATCAAAGTGGCGATGATACGCCTTATCGCAATGTGATCGATTTTGTCGATCAGAGTTGGGAATTCATGGTGTACGACGGCGGTTTTTATCTGATGAGCCGCGAATTTGGTGTTTACGAATCGGACGAGCAAGGCTGCTTTGTCGAATACATTCCTGCGGCACACGGGTCTAAGCGCGCCGATGGTAGCTACATCTGGCAACGTGATGTCATCTATCGTACCGAAACCTCTGATTGTGGTGCGTTAGTGAAGCCAGAGATTACCTCGTTAACCGTCTCGAGCCTGTCTGATGTCGGTGTGTCATTTGACTGGCTTGGGCAAAATGAAGCCGATAAGACTCAGCTCACCTTAACCAATTTGAGTGATGCGAAGGATGTTCGCCGCTATGATTTGGTTTCTGCGGGCTTTTTTATCGGTGACCTTAAGCCAGGCACATCATATGAGATGGTGTTGAACTCGTGTAATCCAGTGGATTGTGCTGAGCCCAAGGTTGTGCGCTTTAC
This sequence comes from Vibrio sp. V04_P4A5T148, assembly GCF_963875605.1. Lineage (NCBI taxonomy): Bacteria > Pseudomonadati > Pseudomonadota > Gammaproteobacteria > Vibrionales > Vibrionaceae > Vibrio > Vibrio sp. V04_P4A5T148. Next base: position 25,533 of record NZ_CAWNMS010000058.1, on the reverse strand, counting down.
TACTCAAGATGCTCGAGTCGGTTTTGCCGATGAAATCCCAACCCCGAACCATTTGCAAGGCAGTTTAGAGGGTGGGTTGGGCATTACTCAAACCCATACATCAGTCGCGCCGAATAGCAATGAGTTAACTGGTCAAGGTCATTTGGACGTGATCATGAACCGTGAAGCGATGCTGCTGTTTACCCCGCAACAAGGGGAAGAGATTAACCAAGTCCGCGCCGAAGTGTTCCTCGATGGCGAATTAGTGCACACCACCTTGATGCTGCCGCCCAGTGCTCTGGCCGCATCGGATCAGCCAGAGAATGGCCGTATGAAGGTGGTGTTCTCTCATCACGCTTGGTCACTGCCGCTGCAATGGAACTGGATGAAGCCGGAGCTCTCACTGCGCTTGACCGACAACTTAGGCCGTGAAGGTGTACTCAGCCAAGGAGACATCCAGTTTGGTGGTGCGCCTGAGTTGGTGATTCAAAATATCGACATGGGCATGCTGACTCAACCGCGTAACCACAATACGATGATTCAAAATCTTCCAACTTTGGCCGCGGATTATTTCCAAAAAATACCCGCGTCTAAATTGGTGATGGCTGACTACACTCCTGCTTATTTTCCTGTTGTCACTATGCCAAATGGTGTGGTGTACACCGATAAGAGTGCGAGTACGGGTGGTTGGCACAGCGGCGATATGCGTGAAGCGATCGGTAAAGCGTTGGTCTCTACAGGTGTTAACAACGCCAACGTCGGCATTGAGAGTAGTGCGGGTTATTCGCAGCAATACAACCGCCGCTACAACCACATTACCGCACACACCAACGTCGGGGTGTATACCAAAGAAGGTACAGATTTAGCTCAAGTTGTGGTTCATGGCGGCAGTGGCGGTGGCGGGAAAAAAACCCTGCAAAAAAATACCGCAAAGAAAGGGCCCCTGAAAT